>NZ_JADQAM010000028.1:40069-86822 GCF_022129405.1 Psychrobacter sp. Ps2
GCAGCGGCTTTCTCAGCAGCGGCTTTTGCAGCAGCGGCTTTCTCAGCAGCGGCTTTTTCAGCAGCAGCTTTTTCAGCAGCGGCTTTCTCAGCAGCAGCTTTTTCAGCGGCAGCTTTTTCAGCAGCGGCTTTTGCAGCAGCGGCTTTTGCAGCAGCGGCTTTCTCAGCAGCGGCTTTCTCAGCAGCGGCTTTTGCAGCAGCGGCTTTCTCAGCAGCGGCTTTTTCAGCAGCAGCTTTTTCAGCGGCAGCTTTTTCAGCAGCGGCTTTTGCAGCAGCGGCTTTCTCAGCAGCGGCTTTCTCAGCAGCAGCTTTTTCAGCAGCAGCCTTTTCAGCAGCAGCCTTTTCAGCAGCAGCCTTCTCAGCTTCAGTCTGTTCTATTGGTGGATTTACGTTTGTAGATAAATTTGAAGAACCATTACCAGTGCTGCTGCATGCAACAATGCCTACTGCTAGAACGGTAAGAACACTTATTTTTGATAGATATACTAAAGACACTTTGCTGCTCCAATGAATATTAAATTATCTTTCAGCTTAGAAAGCTGAACTCGACATATGTATGTAAACTATATTACAGCATTGTGTTTGATTTGTATAATATATTGTTAATAACAAATCTTTAAATTGAATGAACGGTAATATTTAGAATGAAAAGAAATAATAATGTAAAGTTAATGAGTAGCTCTAATTACATTACAAAATGAAGTACTTATTGAACGCAGAAATAAGCAAAAGTAGACATTTTATCAGACTTAAGAAACTACCTTATAACACCTTTCCCCTTCATCTAAACCTTTAGCAAATAAAGACTACTTTTCAACAAATATCCTTATTTACGCACTTTACATCCGCATAGACACAATAGATAAATTTATCTAAAAACAAGCATACTGAATCGTCCTATTTATTGGTTTGGCACACTGGTAACTTATATCCTACTAATCAAGAGACATCAGTCAAAACGCCCTATAAGCATGCTGATATTCACTTACAATATTGGAGAAAGTATCGATGACAACACTAAATAATAAAGTCGCGATTGTAACCGGTTCATCAAAAGGTATCGGCGCCCAGATAGCCATATTGCTTGCAGCAGCAGGTGCTAAAACCGTCATTAATTATGCAAATGATGACTCAGCAGCCAATGATATCGTAAGTCAGATTAAATCCGCAGGCGGTGAAGCCATTGCCGTGCAAGCCGATGTTAGTGATACCAAACAAGTCGAAGCAATGTTTGATGCCACTATCAGCGCTTTTGGTAAGCCAGATATTTTGGTCAATAGCGCAGGCATAATGATTAATAAACCCATTGCCGAGACCACCGATGAAGACTTTGACCGTATATTTGCTATCAATGTAAAAGGCACGTTCAATACATTGCGTGAAGCTGCGACTAAACTCAATGACGGTGGTCGTGTCGTAAACCTCTCAAGTACGACCACTCGTATGCTGCTACCTAGTTACGGCACTTACTGTGCGACCAAAGGCGCGGTCGATCAGCTAACCCGTATATTTGCCAAAGAAGTTGGCGAACGCAATATCACGGTCAATGCAGTATCTCCCGGCCCTACTGACACTGAGCTATTTCATCAAGGTAAATCGGATGACACGGTGGAGAGACTTGCTAGCATGTCACCGTTTAATCGTATCGGTGAGCCAGTCGATATCGCTCGTGTGGTGGCATTTTTGGTCAGTGAAGAAGCAGCTTGGGTTACTGGACAAAATATCGGCGCAAACGGCGGTATCGCCTAATAGCACTACTCTATCAAAAATATGTTTTGATCAGATATCGAAATAGAAAGTTATATAGAAAGCTAGCACATAAAAAAAGGACACCTCGCGGTGTCCTCTTTTTTAATCAAATACTTGGTCGTTAAAGATTACTCTTCAACGCCAGCATCTTGACCTTTATATTTTGCGTTTGCGTAGTCCCAGTTCACTAGCTTGTCTAGGAACGTATCAACATAGTCAGGACGACGGTTACGGTAATCTACATAGTACGCGTGTTCCCATACATCACAAGTCAATACCGCTACTTGGTCATGTGCAAGTGGGGTGTCAGCGTTAGCAGTTTTGGCGATTGACAATTTGCCACCGACTTTATCAGCAACTAGCCATGCCCAACCTGAACCAAACTGAGTCAACGCTGCATTTTTGAACTCTTCACGGAACTTGTCGTAGCTACCGAAATCTTCTTCGATTTTTGCTTTTAGATCGCCAGTAGGTTCGCCGCCGCCGTTCGTTGGCGTCATGCAGTTCCAATAAAACGTGTGGTTCCATACTTGAGCTGCTTGATTGAACATACCTTGCTTACTGTCATCTTTAGCAGTCGCTACAATAATTTCTGGCAATGTTTTGTCTTCTAGACCAGAACCTGGCAACATGTCTTTTAGCTTGTTTACATAAGCAGCATGGTGCTTGTCATGATGATACTCTAGCGTTTCGGCACTGATATGTGGCTCTAGTGCGTCTTTTGCATATGGTAGGTCTGGTAAAGTAATGTTTGACATAATTATTTTATCCTTGCTGTTTAGCCGTTAGTTTATAAAAACTTGCTTATAGAAACTGAATTTTACGCTATTTTTACACCGCAAAAAACACTATAAAATAGCGGACTAAATTGGCTGAGTTTATTGTTTGAAATGAACTTTATTGCTTGATACACGGTACTGCTCAATACAATATCACGTATCATTATGAATCCAAAATTAACCTAGCGGTTACTTATTGCTATTATTCTTCGTCAAAAAGCCAAGTCTCTGACTTTATAGACTTTTATTAACTTAATATTCACAAGCCATAAGATATAATTCACTGTAGCTTGTCTCCTATTATAGCAATAGTGACCAATAATATCAGTTACCAAATGTTATAGCCCGTACAATCTGTATAGCGATTGGTTATTTATTACGCGGTAACCGCATTCACTCTAAACTCATGCGTTATCATTGTTAGTATAACTACTTCAATCGACAAACAATTTACCGATTAGCGCTACAAAAGATAAATAAAGCCTACTCGAATAATAGTTTTTCATCATTTTCATATAACGGACTGACTCTATGAGCACCACTGTTAACTCGTTAACTGCTACCCACCCGACAACAGCCAACCGATGGGTACTGGCCAGTAACAACAAAGGCAAATTGGCTGAGTTTAAACGGCTATTTGCCGAAGCGAACTTGGACGTGACGATTGTCCCGCAAGGTCAGCTTGATATCGAAGACGCCATCGAGGATGGTCTAAGCTTTGTAGAAAACGCCATTATCAAAGCCCGTCATGCGAGCCGTATCAGTGAACTGCCTGCGATTGCTGATGACTCAGGACTGTGCGTGCCTGTACTAGGTAATGCGCCAGGTATCTACTCTGCTCGCTATGCTGGTGAGCACGGTAACGATAGTAAAAATAACGCCAAGCTCATCGCTGACTTGCAGCCTATCCGCGCAGCAAATCCAGATACTCCGATCAAAGGTATGTTCGTTTGCGTACTGGCAATGGTGCGTCATGCTGATGATCCGTTACCGATTGTCGCCCAAGGATTATGGCATGGCGAGATTTCAGAGACAGCGCATGGTGACGGCGGTTTTGGCTATGATCCACTGTTTTGGTTACCTGATTTGCAAGCCAGTGCGGCTAGTCTGAGCGCGGCTGATAAAAACAGCATCAGTCATCGTGGTCAGGCAATCCAGCAGCTATTGGCGCAGCTACCTTTATAAGTACTTTATAGCTATTCTATCCATAAGCGCACTTGATACTCATATTGCGCTTGCAACCTTATCGCTGTTTCTTATCTGTTATCTCATTTATTGAATACGAATATGACTGATTTTTTATATAAAATTAAGCCATACAAGAGCAAACAACATAAGGAAACATGCCATCAAAGAGATAATTTTTACTTTAATAAACAGATAGATTATACTGTTCTACTTTTAAAATTTTGTTGAAATCCGTTATTTGGCTGTATAATTCACCAAAAAGCGTTATTATGCGGTGCATTAACGGTTTATTATCGATATTTGATAGCATGGACAACCTCAGCAGGTTCACCTTTTGGTATCAGCGGCGATTGCTACTGGCACTGAATTTGACGTTGTGCGCTATTGCTATCCCCTATTTATTTCAACGGCAGCCCGTCGTACATGCCCGTAATTTGAGGCGCGGTCTGTCTATTACAATTTAACCCTAAGTACTATTTCATTAATCAAACGTACTACTTAATCCTAAAGGTGTAATTAACATGGCTACAGATTTACAAGTCACAACCAACAAGCTATCTAATAAAGAAACCCAGCTAACGGTTAAAGTGCCCGTTGAAAAAATTCAAAACAAAGTTGAAGGCCGTATTCGCCAAGTTGCGAAAACTGCCAAGATTGACGGTTTCCGTAAAGGTAACGTCCCTATGTCACACATCCGCTCTCAGTACGGTGCTGGCATTCAACAAGAAGTTATCAACGATGTGATCCGTGATACTGTGTTTGAAGCAATCAAATCTGAAGACATCCGTGCTGTTGGCATGCCTAACATCGACGACGTAAAACTTGAAGACGATTTCTTGGTATATCAAGCCACTGTTGAAATCTTCCCAGAAGTTGACGTACAAGGTATTGATGAGATCGAAGTTGAGCGTCACACTGCACAAGTGAGTGAAGAAGACGTTGACACTATGATCGAAAACCTACAAAAGCAACGTGAAGAATTCGTTGAGAAAAAGGGCATGGCTGCGAAAGACAACCAAGTGACTTTTGACTTTGAAGGCTCTATCGACGGTGAAAAATTCGAAGGCGGCTCTGCTGAAGACTTTAAACTAGTTATCGGTAGCAACCAGATGATTCCAGGTTTTGAAGCTGGTATCAAAGGTATGAAAGCTGGCGAAGAAAAAACTATCGACGTGACTTTCCCAGAAGATTACCAAGCTGAGAACCTAGCTGGTAAAGAAGCTCAGTTCAAAATCAACGTAAAATTGGTTGAAAAGTCTAAGCTACCTGAAATTGATGATGCGTTCCTAGAGCTATTCGGCGTAAAAGAAGGCGGCGTTGAGAAGTTGAAAGAAGACGTACGCAAAAACATGGAACGCGAAATCAAAAACGCTGCGCGTAGTCAAGTTAAGCAAGCAACTTTTGACGCATTGCTAGAAAAGAACGAGTTTGACGTACCAAACGCGATGCTAGAGCAAGAAATCGAGCGTCAACGCAACATGATGATGCAACGTTTCTCTCAGCAGTTCGGCGCAAATGCTGATAGTTTCGATAAAGACATGCTGCCAAATGAGCTATTTGAAGAGCAAGCGCTACGTGCTGCCCGTCTTGGCATCATCGTTGCCCGTGTTATCGATACTAAAGGCTTAGAAGTAGATCAAGAGCGTGTTGAAACCTTCATCAAAGAAGCCGCTGAAAACTACGAAGATCCAAGCGAGGTCATCGAGTACTACACCAATGACAAGCAGCAGCGCGCTAACATTGAGTCTGTTGTACTAGAAGACCAAGTAGTAGATTACTTGATCGCTCAAGGTAAAGTAACTGACAAAGAAGTTAGCTACCAAGACTTGCTAGCGGCTCAGCAACAACAGCAGCAAGCAATGTAATTGATACGACAAGCTGTCTTTTTAGATATGCTGTAGTCAGTTATCAAAACTAAAATGCGCCCCCGACCTTTTGATCGGGGGCGCATTTTTTATGGCGTTCGTTAACTAGATAAAATCAGTCACAACTATCAACTTTACAAACATCGAATCTATAAACATCGTACTCGTACTATAAAGCGCGCCTTACACCAAAACAGGTGCAAATACGGCGCTCAATCCTAGCAGCACTAGCCCGCGCTGTAACCACAAGCTATCATTAAAGCGTTGCTGCAACTGCTGACTAACCAGCGTACCAACTGCATATAGCGCTAGCATCGTGACCATCATCCCTGCATAAAAACCTAGCTGACCGCTCATACCGACATTTGCTGGTACTTCCATTGCGTGTGCCATGCCATGAAACACTGCCAAATTACCAAAGCCAAATAGTGATAGCTGCTGAATACTTGGTGTGCGTGCTGTATGAGTCTGCGCAGAGAATGTTTCTTGTCTACTTTTTTGGCTCATTAAGACCATAGCCAATACGACCACCGACAGTGATATCGCCACTTCAATCAACCCAGATGATGCAGCAAATGTAATACCGCCTATCAGGACACCTGCCGTACCCAATATCGCGCCTAATGACAACCCTGCCGTCAACGACATCATGCCTAAGCGCTGCTTTTGTAGACCATAAAACAACATGCCCATGCCTACTGCCAGAAATAAATGATCAAGGCCAGTTACTGGATGCATCAGTCCTGCTTGCAACGTACCCAAAAATGACGGCGCTTGCGCGGTAGTCGAGTGAATATGACCTGAATGCGCCTGCGCCAATGACGGTAGCATTAGTGATGTCATCATCACAGCCGAACCAGACACGATATGACGAGCTGAGAGCACTTGTGAAAAGCGAGAGTTTTCGATGTGAAGACCTTTTGTACACTGTGTCATGCTGTTTTTCCTTATTCTTTATATTTTAATGGTAAAAGCTCATCTGCTCTTTAGGCAAGCATGCCATGTTCTTTAATAAAGGCGATAATCTCATTTAGCCCATCGCCTGTTTTCATATTGCTAAAGACAAAAGGTTTGTCGCCACGCATTTTTTTGGCATCGCGTTCCATCACTTCAAGCGACGCACCAACCATTGGTGCAAGGTCAGTCTTATTGATAATCAACAAATCAGACTTGGTAATGCCAGGGCCACCTTTACGAGGTATCTTATCGCCTGCAGAGACATCAATGACATACAAGGTCAAATCAGACAGCTCTGGGCTAAACGTCGCGGCTAGATTGTCGCCACCTGACTCAATGATAATCAACTCTAACCCTTCAAAAGTCGCTTGTAGCTCAGCAATCGCAGTCAGATTAATAGAAGCATCTTCGCGGATAGCCGTATGTGGACAGCCGCCCGTCTCTACACCGCGGATACGCTCAGCAGGCATGGCATCATTGCGGGTCAAAAACTCTGAATCTTCTTTGGTATAGATATCATTGGTCACCACTGCCATATTGACCGTATCACGCAGGTTTTGGCATAGCCTTAATGTCAAAGCAGTTTTACCACTACCAACTGGCCCGCCAATACCAAGGCGTAAGCACGATAAGGCAGAAGACGGTTTCTGGCTGTCGCTATTAGTCTGTACGTCTGATGCATCGTGAGAGTTTTTTGATTTGAGCGGAGTTAGAGACATATTAATTTCCTAAAACGGTTTGTATATTAATAAGTATAAATAGAAATAAAGGTACAGTTATGAGCGGAACAACCGACTGTATTGCTCTTCGTGCATACTTGAGAGAATAGCCAAATTGGGTAAATTATTCGAGATATTAAGCGATTCATAGAGGTCTTGGCATAGCTGCTGACAGTCCGACTCTTCACTATTACCTAAAGTATTGGACGTGTTTGTCGATGTAATTAAAGTATCAAAAGCCTGTTGTACATCGTCACTTAGAGCATCGACCTGAGCACCCAGATCGCTTTGCAATTGCCAAAGAATACGCTGACCCGCCATCTGTCCTAACGGCACTGTCTTAACAGCAGCGAGCACCATGTTCTCTAATTGAGCAAATCCATAAGTAGTCATTGACTGCGCTAGTGGCAGCTGCCAATGCTGAGCAATATGTGCAAATAGCGGCAAAAATCCATCTTCAGGTATTTCGGCCGGTATGCCAAGACTCAATACTTCGTTGAGCCACGACACCATCGCCTGTGCCAACTGCTGCGACTCCAGAACAAACTCTTTACTCTCGAGGCCAGCGTGATAGTCGTGTGCTAGATTTGCCGCTATCGCTTCACGACCTTGGCTTAGTGCACACATGATCAGACCCAATATAGGCAACTCATAGCCAATGACTGCAAGCGCTAGATAGTCCTGCATAAATGTAAGCGTACTGGCTTCATCAGAGACAACCCCTGACTCAATCGCTGACTCCACACCTTGCGAATAGGTATAGCTACCAATCGGCAAATTGCTCGATGCCAGCATCAGTAGCTGTCCAAGTTGGGCAGATTGAGCAGGCTGAGCACTGGTATCAACCATCATTCGAACGACCTACAAGCGCATCATGATGACTATGGCTATGTCCGTGGCTATGACTTTCCTGATGACTATGAGGGTCACTATGCGAATGTGCATGGGAGTGAGCGTGGCCATGCGCATGCCCTTGGCCCGTTTGATAAGCGCCCGTCTCAGGCTCAAATGGCACTGAGGTAGACTCGATATGTAGACCGAGATTTTCTAGCATTTGTGCAAGTACATGATCGTTTTCAAAATATAGCGCATAGCTTGCATTACCCTGATCAAAACTGTGGTCAAACATCAATGGCACATGACGATTGCCCAAATGATAAGCGCCTTTCATTAGTAGAAAGTCATTATCAGCAGTCACCTTAGTCACCGCTTGCGGCTTGGCGATGACTTGCATTAACTCCCCTGATTCATTGATAAGGACATCATCGCCTTTCAAGACGCCTGTACGAGGTAGGTCAACACCAACTGCCTCGCCTGAGACAGTAATGGCTCTAAAGCGAGAATGCTGACGAGTATCAAAGTCTAATAGCAGGTAATCGTCGGCTTGATGCTGTTCTGCCAATTGTGCTTTTTGGACATCGCTAGGCGTACTTAGACGGGTATTAAATATTTTCATTATTCTTCTCTGGCCGTTGTTGCTCAAACTATTGGTCAATAGTATTGATGATAAAAGTGTTGGGAATAAAGATACGATATCACTCAAAAAACCAACTGACTATTGGTATAAATGGTTTATGGCTCACTGTCCTAGAGCTCCTATAAAAGTGCATCATAAGCTCTAAAATAAAAAGTAACGCTGTGCCATGGGTAATACATCAGCTGGCTCACAGGTGAGTGTCTTACCATCCGCACTTACTTCATAGGTCTCAGGATTGATATCCATATCTGGACAGTAGCTGTTAAAGCGCATATCGCTTTTACGAATTTTACGGATGCCGTGTACTGGCTGAATGACTTTGGTCAGCCCAAGCTGCTTGTCCACTTGTTTGTCGATCGCCGCTTGCGACATAAAAGTAATGCTAGTTTGGGCGACTGATTTTGGATAAGTAGCAAACATAGGACGATATTGTACAGGCTGAGGGGTGGGAATAGAGGCATTGATATCGCCCATCGGTACCGCAGCGATGAGTCCGCCCTTTATAATGCACTCAGGTTTTACCCCAAAAAACTTGGGCGACCATAGCACCATATCTGCCCATTTCCCCACTTCGATTGAGCCGACCATATCGCTAATACCATGAGTAATCGCAGGATTTATCGTATATTTTGCAATATAACGTTTGATACGGAAGTTATCGTTGTCCGTGCTTTGATCATAGTCTGTCAAAGTAATGTACTGTTGCTCATCTTCAATGTTCGCCGTTGCATCTGGCGCTAGATGGCCACGTTGAACTTTCATTTTGTGCGCGGTTTGCCATGTACGGATGACCACTTCACCCACCCGCCCCATCGCTTGTGAATCACTACTCATCATCGAGATAGCACCCAAATCATGCAAGATATCTTCTGCGGCGATGGTTTCTTGACGAATACGGCTCTCAGCAAAGGCCACATCTTCAGCAATAGCAGGACTTAGGTGATGACAAACCATCAGCATATCGAGATGCTCATCAATGGTATTGACGGTATATGGTCGAGTGGGATTGGTAGATGATGGCAAAACATGCGACTCGCCAATAGCCTTTAGAATATCGGGCGCATGGCCACCACCTGCCCCTTCAGTATGAAAAGTATGGATACAGCGGTTTTTAAAAGCAGCAAGTGTACTCTCTAGATAGCCACTTTCATTTAAAGTATCGGTATGAATGGCCACCTGCACATCATAGTCGTCAGCGACACTCAAGCAGTTATCAATAGCTTGCGGTGTTGTACCCCAATCTTCATGTAGCTTCAGCCCCACGGCACCTGCTTCGATTTGTTCAGCAATGGGTTCTGGTACACTCACATTGCCTTTACCCAGTAGTCCAATATTCATAGGGATACTATCAGTAGACTTTAGCATTGAGGCAATATGATACGCCCCTGGTGTACAAGTAGTAGCGAGCGTACCTTGAGCTGGCCCTGTGCCGCCGCCCAGCATCGTCGTTACCCCTGACATAAGCGCCGTCTCACACTGCTGGGGCGCGATAAAATGAATATGACTATCGACGCCACCTGCTGTCAGGATTTTGCCTTCGCCAGAGATGATTTCGGTAGCTCCGCCAATAGGAATATCAATAGCGGGCTGGATATCAGGATTGCCCGCTTTGCCAATGGCACTGATACGACCATCTTTGATACCAATATCCGCTTTATAGATGCCTGTATAGTCAACGACCAATGCATTGGTAATAACCGTATCGGCAACTTCCGCGCCTAGTAACTGTCCTTGTCCCATGCCATCACGGATGACTTTACCACCACCAAATTTGACTTCTTCACCTTTGATTTCAATAGGCTTACTACTCTCACCACTTTGCGACGTATCTGCTTGATCAACAGCTGTATCTTTATGACTGGTTAAATCCGCCTCAACCTGTAGCCAAAGCTCAGTATCGGCAAGACGGACTTTATCGCCTGTGGTAGGACCAAAATGCTCAGCATAAATACGACGACTGACTCGCTTCTTCGAAGTAGCGGTTACCTTCTTATCAGTAGTGCTCTCTGATGCTTTGTCTGGATGAGCTGCGCCCATGACGCGCCCAGCAAAACCATAGACGTCTTGCTTGCCAGCGTATGCTACCAATTCGACTTCCCGTGATTGGCCAGGCTCAAAACGTACGGCGGTGCCAGAGATAATATTTAGGCGAAACCCCCGAGTTTGCTCTCTGTCAAAACTCAAGGCATCATTGACTTCATAAAAGTGATAATGCGAGCCGATTTGGATAGGTCTATCACCAGTATTACTCACACTGATGGTCTGTACCTGTCGCCCTTGGTTTAAGATAATATCGCCATCTTGGATATGGTATTCGCCTGCTTGCATGGTAGCCGCCTTATTTTATAGTGAGCATGTCAGTGCTATAACAATGGTATACAGCGTTACACGATGGGATTATGTACCGTGACCAGTTTGGTGCCATCAGGAAAAGTCGCCTCGATTTGTACTTCATCTACCATCTCTGCGACACCTTCCATGACATCATCAGCAGACAAATACGTAGCACCTTCACTCATCAGCTCGGCAACTCTTTTACCATCTCGTGCGCCTTCCATCAGCAACATACTGATATAAGCGATGGCTTCGGGATAGTTAAGCTTAACACCGCGATTTTTGCGGCGCTCAGCCACCATACCAGCGGTAAATAGCATGAGTTTGTCTTTTTCTGTTGGGGTCAGGTGCATGACAATTCCTTGTTGTACTTATCATTATATTTATAGCAGATTAGAGGTTTTCAAAGCATTAAATATCGATTAAAAATAGTCGCAATATATCTTAGTTTCATTATTAAAAGTGGCCGTATTAGGTGTCCCAAATACGTGGACGACAAGGCTCAAGTTGCCACCAATGATCTCGCAAGACTTCTCTTAGCTGATAAAACGCTTCAAAACAACCTCGTACATCTGAGCCAATGTAGCGGATATTGATCGCTTGGCAATTATGAGTGCAGTAGACAGGCAGTTGTGCTTGAGCAATTACTTGTCGTAATGCTGCTACGGTATTGTCTAGATAGCGGGTTAATGACTGCTTGATAGTTGCTTGGGCTGTTTCGGTCGATTGCGTGGTTTGTGACGCGGAGAGTGCAAGATTGTCATGGACATCGCTTAAGCTTGGTACTGCCCAAAACGATCCATAAATATGCTGGTTTGCTAATCCTAAATTTGAGGTAAACCAGCGATTTTGTGCTGCCTGCGCCACTCGCTCAGCAACGACAACCTTGCCATCTCGGTAGATATTCAATCCAGTATGATAACGCCCTTGCAAAAACTGCTCGTCGTAAGCTTGCCGCCCAAATACGCTAATCTCCCATGTCAGTAGACTAGAGGAATCTGTCAAATCGAAGCGGCTCACTGCATGCATATTGGCTTCGTTATAAATGATACTCTCTTGCGGCAGCCATTCTAGACGGGTATCTGCTGCGAGGTTGGCTTGTACGTGTTGGCTCGCATAGGCAGCTATTTCATTTTGACCCATACTTTGGTGAGTATCGTTGTCGCTCAACGGAGCTTTATGTTTTTGACTAACACTGTCCTTGCCGTACCACTTACCTGCCCCTGGTGTGGTGATAACAGCGTGGCTGCCACTATCTAAGTTTAGGTCTATGGTCAGCGTATCACCGCCTGCGATACCGGCTGGCGGGTACAACATCAGTATGTGACAAATACCCTGCTGTACGCTTGGCTCAGGATACAGAGCACGCTGTACCATCAAGGCACCCGTATGCTTACGATGATAAAGCCGCGTTTTTGAGTTATCAGCCGTACCCTCTTTGGCCGTACTTGTACTGCTAACAGTGTTAAAGCTTAATGCTAAAGAAGAGGCCCAACTCATTTTGTATACTCATTTACCAATTAAATATGTTTCAGTATTTTATGTGACAACTCTCATTTACTATCCGTTAAAAACTCTATTGCCAATCGTTAATTACAGTTCATTAACTACAGTAATGTCAGAATAACAGCGAAGAAATACAGCCTACACCATTTATCGTGCCTAGCGCACCATGATAAATCAAAGCGTCAATGTTTTTATTGATACAAGCACTGTGCCAACTCTTGATAGCAGATAATCAAATAGACAACCTTACCGACTCAAAACTTTGATTTGTCTGTGCTTTTTTTTATTTAACTTACATGATAAAAATAACCGTATATTTCCAGCTATTTTCTAAACGTTTTTTGAGCCTTATCTATTTATAAAATTAGCAGATATTTGCACCAAAACAGTACATTTTGTCCATAACAGTGCATTTTTTAGCGTTATTGTTAGCGCAATACCCTCTGAGGACATTAGATAAGCAAAAATACTAAACGCATAACTATTTGCAGGCTGAGTCAGTAAGATAGGTGGATTATAGGGCTATTAATCAGGTATTCTATGTTAAAAAGTCAGGTCAAACATGATTTACGCTATTTGTATCGATACAGATGCTGTCGATACAGATGCTGTCGATACAGATACTATCAATATCTGTACGACTTGATAATAGATAAGATAGTATTTATCTATTTCTAGACGTATTTTTAGTATAAGTTTTAATATAAGCAATGAGTCCTAGACATATCGGAGGGTCACTTTTTCAGCTATTTTATGCACAAACCCGTTTTATAGGCTTGAATAGTGAGCGCAGCCCCCTTATAAACAACCCATTAGTCAAAAACTACTAGACAATAAAATCATTCAATCCATTTTTATTTTATACATTTATCGATAGGACTTTTCTATGACAGATTATGATCGCATCACTGCCAACCCGCATTTTGATATGCTAATGAGTGCGCACAAAGAAGTACAGACCACACAAGCGGCTTTAGTACCTATGGTGGTTGAACAATCCTCACGCGGTGAACGCTCGTTTGATATTTTTTCACGTCTATTACGTGAGCGCGTTATCTTTTTGACCGGTCAGGTCGAAGACAACATGGCTAACCTTATCGTTGCCCAGTTACTATTCTTAGAAGCTGAAAACCCTGACAAAGATATCCATTTGTATATCAACTCACCAGGCGGCTCAGTAAGCGCTGGCTTGGCTATTTTTGATACCATGAACTTCATCAAACCTGAAGTATCTACTATCTGTATGGGCGGTGCTTACAGCATGGGTTCATTCCTATTGGCCGCTGGTCAAAAAGGCAAGCGCTACTCACTTGCTAATGCTCGTGTCATGATTCACCAGCCTTCAGGCGGCGCGCAGGGTCAAGCAACTGATATCGAAATTAACGCTCGTGAAATTCTTAAAACTCGTGCACGTCTAAATAGTATCTTAGCTGAGCGCACTGGTCAGCCAGTAGAGAAAATCGAAAAAGACGTTGAGCGTGATTATTGGTTAGATGCACAAGAAGCCAAAGAGTATGGTTTGGTTGACGAAGTATTAGAGCGTCGTCCTGAATCTTTGTAATCTAAGCATTAACGTGATGCCTCTTCATTGAGAGTGCAATCATAAGACCTTTTATAGTTTATTTGCCGTACAGTAAACCGTTATCAATGTCATACCTGACCATTAGAAGGTATGACCATTGAATGAATACGATAATCGATATACTACAAATAAACTAACCAGTTTTAAATTTTAGGAGCGCCTTTTATGGCAGAAGATAATACCCCGCAGTGTTCGTTTTGCGGTAAAGCCAAAAGCGATGTACAGCAACTGATTGCTGCTGACGATGCCAACATCTGTAATGAATGTATCGAGCTATGTACTGACTTAATCGCAGACAGCGCAGAGCACAGTGATGATGATAGCGAAGTAGACACTTCTTGGGTCAATAAAAAACTACCAACGCCAAAAGAGCTGCGTGCCAAGCTTGATGAATATGTCATCGGTCAGGACGCTGCCAAGAAAGCATTGGCTGTTGCCGTCTATAACCATTACAAACGCCTAAAAGTTAGCCAAACACTAGCCAACGACAGCAAAAAAGCCAAGATCGGCGCTGACGATGCAATGGTAGAATTGGCTAAGAGTAATATCTTGCTAATCGGTCCGACTGGTTCTGGTAAGACATTGCTTGCGCAAACCTTGGCTCGTCTGCTAGATGTGCCTTTTGCGATGGCTGATGCCACTACCTTAACTGAAGCTGGTTATGTTGGTGAAGATGTTGAAAACATCGTACAAAAGCTACTTCAAGCTTCTGACTATGATGTGGCCAAAGCTGAGCAAGGTATCATCTATATTGATGAAATCGACAAAATCAGTAAAAAAGGCGACAATCCATCTATTACCCGTGATGTATCAGGTGAAGGCGTACAGCAAGCGTTGCTAAAGCTAATCGAAGGTACTGTGGCTGCGATTCCGCCGCACGGTGGTCGTAAGCACCCGCAGCAAGAGCTGATCCAAGTGGATACCAGCAACATCTTAATCATCGTTGGCGGTGCATTTGCTGGACTTGATAAAGTCATTCAGCAGCGTACTGAAAAAGGCGGTATTGGCTTTAACGCTGATGTCAGCTCAAAAGACGACAGCCGTCGTAGCTCAGACTTGCTACAAGAAGTCGAGCCAGAAGATTTGATCAAGTTTGGTCTGATTCCTGAGCTAATCGGTCGTCTGCCAGTACTTGCGGCACTGCAAGAGCTAGATGAAGCGGCCCTAGTACAAATCCTGACAGAACCTAAGAACGCACTGGTAAAACAGTACAAGTACTTGTTTGACATGGAAGGTGCTGAGATTAACTTTACTCAAGAAGCCCTAGATGCCATCGCCAAAAAAGCAATGGAACGTAAGACAGGTGCTCGTGGTTTACGTTCTATCGTAGAGAACGCCCTACTTGAGACTATGTATGAGCTACCTTCTATGGAAAATGCTAAAACTGTAATGGTTGATGCGGACGTTATCAATGAAGGTAAAGTACCTAAAATTGCTTAATTTATAACTGATATAAATAGTCCGTTATCATTAACGGACTACTAAAAAGCGTCTGGCTAAATTAGCTCAGGCGCTTTTTAGTAGTCTATTATTTAACCAGTTTGTCTGTTAGATAGCTTGCCCGTTAGATAACTTGATACTATATAACTTGCATACTGAAAATTGGCGACTTTCATTACACCTGCTCCGAAATGACAGCAGCGTTTATCAATCGCTAGCAGACATCAGTGTAAACCATGCTAATGTAGATAAACTGTTTTGACCTTTATACTTTATTTCTATATACCGCAAGATATAGCCCGTACAACCCATATGATTAATAAGACAAAGGACTGTTTATTATGCTCAACCATGTGACCGCCATGGCGACTTCATTGCGCCAACATCTACCGTTTTCTTCTAACCATACTTCATTGGATGACTCGGACGTTGCATCCTACTACCGAAACCATGTCGCGGCTATCACAGGCGCAGGCTCTGGTATGGGCCGTGAGCTAGCCATTCATTTAGCAAAAATGGGCTGTCATGTTGCACTATCGGACATCAATCCTGAACAGCTAGCAGCGACCAAACAATTACTTGCCAATTATGATGTCAACGTCACTATGACGGTACTCGATGTGTCAGACAATAAAGCCGTGGAAGCATGGGCTGATAGTGTGATGAGCGATTATGGCAAAGTAAATTTTATCTTTAACAATGCAGGTGTTGCGCTCTACTCTACCGTCGAAGGCAGTAGTATTAGTGAGCTTGAATGGGTAATGAACATTAATTTTTGGGGCGTGGTTTACGGTACTAAGGCGTTTTTACCGTTAATCAAAAACAGCGTTAAAAAGAGCCAATTTGGCGAGCATGGACATATTATTAATATCTCAAGTCTGTTTGGTTTGACCGCTCAGCCATCACAGTCGGCCTACAACTCTAGCAAATTTGCCGTACGCGGCTTCACAGAGAGCTTACGCCAAGAGCTAAACATCCAGAACTGCGGGGTATCAGCGACTTGTATCCATCCGGGCGGGATCAAAACCAATATCGCCAATAGCGCGCGCGGTAATGAGAGTATCCATGATATTGGCATGAGTACTGGGCCCAAAGCCATCAGAAGTTTTAATAAATTCTTAAAATTTGATGCCAATGAAGCGGCTTGGATTATCCTACAGGCAGCAGCGACCAACCAGCAGCGCTGCTTAATTGGTAACGATGCAAAGATGATTGATGCCATTCAACGTGTATTTCCATCGCACTATAGCCAAGTGCTGAACGACTTCCATCAACTGTCCCGCAAACTAAAACCACGTCGTCATAAGAAGTTAAAGACCGTTAAATAGTATGTTATCAACATTCCCTATATCATGAGAAATTGATGAATTTATATATAAAAAGCCCAGCTATAGTCGTAGCTGGGCTTTTTAAGCGTTGTTATTGCTGATTAAGGATAAGACTGAGTTTTGAGACTGTTAATGATATTTTAACTCAATGCTCCAAGCATTAAGGCAGCTTCATATCGCCAGCGACTAACCAGCCCATACGGCGCATGATATAAGCCACCAACCCTGCAATCACCGCAGGCAATATAAACATCAATAGAATAATCGCTGTCCATAATTGACCGGTGCTCATGATTTCTTGTGATGCCTCAATAACCCCAAATACACCGACCAAACCAGCAGTACCCATACCCGCACCTGTCGCGGTACAAGCTAATCCAAAACCAACGGTCGCGATCGGCCCAACAATAGCGCTAGCAATGACAGCAGGTAGCAGAACGATAGGTTTTCTGAGCACATTAGGGATTTGCAGCATACTGGTACCCAAGCCTTGAGAGATAACGCCACTAACGCCATTGTCTTTAAAACTTGCAACAGCAAAACCAATCATATGCGCTGCACAACCCACCACTGCTGCCCCGCCCGCCAAGCCACCAAGCCCAATAGCAATACAAATGGCTGCACTCGACGTTGGTAGGGTCAATAAAATACCAACCACTACGGCGATGACGATACCCATTAGAAGTGGCTGTAATTCAGTAGCGGCATGAATACCCTGACCGATAGCTGCGACCCCTGCTACGATAGGCGGATTAAGCAGTGCGCAAACTAAGAGAGCAATACCGCATACAACCAATGGCACCAATAAAATATCAAGCTTCGTCTTACCAGCGACCCAACTGCCAGCACGATAAGCAAATACAGAAGTCAGATAAGCACCGATTGGATTGCCTGGCAGTGCTACAAAGGTTGCAGGCCCACCCACTTGCGGCGTAAAGAGCGTGCCTGCCATTAGTGCTTCGGAATGGGCACCAAGCATACCCGCTACGAGGCAGCTAAGCATCACTAGCGTTGGTGCTTTGAGATAGTAAGCGATACCTACGCCAATACCAGCACCCATTAATATCGAGGCAAGTTTCCCGACCGCGACCAATGCTGGCAAATCTAACCAGCCACCGATTTGCGAGATAATTAGACCTGCGATCAACGTGACAAATAGCCCGAGAGCCATACCAGTAAAAGCATCGATAAAGTATTTTTGAAAGAACGCTTTAATAATGCCTGCTTGCGGTGTTACTGAGTTAGATACGGTCATAACCATACTCTTAA
Organism: Psychrobacter sp. Ps2; assembly: GCF_022129405.1. Classification (NCBI taxonomy): domain Bacteria; kingdom Pseudomonadati; phylum Pseudomonadota; class Gammaproteobacteria; order Moraxellales; family Moraxellaceae; genus Psychrobacter; species Psychrobacter sp. Ps2. The sequence goes on from NZ_JADQAM010000028.1 coordinate 58,262, forward strand.
TGGACGTTTAATAGGATAAAACAGCTAGAAAGCTTTTGATAAAATAAAGAGATAAAAAAAGCGTCATTACGACGCTTTTTTTAATAAATACAATAACTGCAAACTGCATCATCTAGCGACGCTGCTCAACAATAATAGAGTCTATACCATTATTCTGTAGGCGCTGCTGTGCCGTCGTTACTGCTTGACGGTTATTCAAAGGACGCGAGATGACTTGATAAATTGGCAAGCCATTACCCGTCGTGTTTTTGACCACGCGAGCATCGACACCCGCCATCAGTACTTGTGCACGGCGACGATCTGCTTCATCTGCATCACTAAAGCTATTGATCTGCAAGATGTAGGTCGCCGCAGGTTTGGCAGCTTGGATGCTTGCCGTACCTGCTGCTGCATTGTTGTTACGGGTTGTAGCGTTGCTAGTAGCAGGCGGCGTACCATCATAGGTTGCATCTTCTTCAACGACAACGATATCCTCACTCGACCCAGCATTATTACTACCAGCAGGTTCGACAGTCGCATTTTCCGAACCACCGAAGCTGCCCGTTTCTGTACTGCCTGCATCGCTCTCTGGTTGAGTCACAACGACGTCTGGTTCAAACGCACCGATATCACCTATTTGATCATTATCAATATCAGCGATATCTTCATCAGGGATGGTTGCCATCTCTTGATTAGGTAAAATATCGTAGAACTCATAATCGCCATTGTCGGTATCAGTATCCACACGTGGCTGTACTTGGCGATCAGGGTCGTTCTCAGCGCTACCATCAGCGGGGCTGAAATTAAATAATGGTGAGAGGTAGATAAACACCCCGATCATAAGGGTCAATACGGCCCCAACAAACATCCACAATAAGCCTGATACGCTACTTGATTTGCGCTTTTCTGTCGCGCCTTTAGGTTTTTTGGCTAGCATGGATCTCGTTCTCCCTACTGGATTTAACTATCATCATCGAATTAATGCTATCAGCTGTCTATACTCATGTCACATATTAGAAAAGCACTACATGCTAGACGGTGCAGACAAGCCTAGCAGGCTAAGCCCATTTGCCAGTACCTGTCTAACGGCTTTGGACAGACGCAAACGTGCTTGCATTAAGTCTAGCTCATCCTGACTTGGCGTTTCACCTGAAGTCAAGCTCATCGGCAAGATACGGTTGGTGTCATACCAACCATGGAACAATGCCGCGAGCTCTTTTAGGTAGTTGGTCAAGACATGTGGCTCGTAACCAGTCGCTGCGCGAAGTAACGTTGCTGGATATCCTGCTAACAGTTTAATCAGTTCGTCTTCATTTGGTGCACTTAGCAAATCTTGATGTGCCAAACCAACGGCATCATCTACGGTCAAATCGTAGGTTGCCAGTTTTTCTAACACGCGGCAAACACGCGCATGAGCATACTGGATATAATACACTTGATTGTCTTTGCTTTGTGATTTGGCAAGTTCTAAGTCAAAATCAACATGCACTTCAGGCTTACGCGCAACATAGTAGAATCGTGCAGCATCGTTACCGACTTCTGCACGTAGCTCACGCAAGGTCACAAACTGACCAGAACGCGATGACATTTGTACCTTTTCACTACCGCGCCATAACGCGACAAACTGTACAAGCACCACGTCAAGGCGTTCGGCATTTATACCAAGGGCTAGTAGAGCAGCTTTTACGCGTGGGACATAACCATGGTGGTCTGCGCCCCAAACGTTAATGACTTTATCAAAGCCGCGATCAAACTTGTTTTTATGATAAGCGATGTCAGAGGCAAAATACGTCGATTGACCATTGGCACGGCGTACCACACGGTCTTTCTCATCGCCAAAATCGGTCGATTTAAACCAGATGTTGCCATCTTTTTCGTATAGGTAGCCTTTGTCATCTAGTATCTGTAGAACAGGCTCAATCTCGCTATCGATAGATCTTTCGCTAAACCAGCACTCGTAGCTCACGCCAAAGTCGTTTAAGTCGTCTTTGATATCCGCCAAAATACTGCTCAAGGCTGCGTTTAAAAATAACGCATAGCTGTCACCTAGCAAAGACTTACTATTGGCAATCAAGCCATCAATATGCGCTTCTTTATCACCTGAAACTAAGGTCTTTTCGCCGTCAGCATTAATCTCAAACTGAGCATCTTCTGGCACATCTTTGGCAACGTTTGCAAAGCTATGTACGTAGCTATCGCCATGCTGTGTTTTTAGCGTCTGGGCGATGTCACTGACATAATCACCTTGATAGGCGTTAACTGGGAAAGTTATCTCTTCACCATTTAGCTGTAGATAACGTAAATATGTACTGGTGGCCAAGATGTCCATTTGACGACCAGCATCATTGACATAATATTCACGCGTGACGTCATAGCCGATAGCTTCTAGCAGGTTAGCAACGCTCATGCCAAATGCAGCACCGCGACCGTGACCAACGTGCAGACTTGACGTTGGATTGGCAGAAACGAATTCAACTTGAACTTTTTGACCGTCAAACTGATTACTCAAGCCAAAGCGATCTTGCAATGTGAAGATATCGTCCAATACAGAAAACTTAGCTTCCGAGTTTAAGAATACGTTGATAAACCCTGGTCCTGCGATTTCTACTTGGCGAATATCTTGATTGTCAGGCAATGCACTGACGATTTTTTCAGCAAGTTGACGCGGATTGGCTTTAGCTGCTTTCGCTGCCGTTAGCGCGATATTACTGGCAAAATCACCGTGACTTAAATCTTTTGTACGGGTGATTTGACTGTTGTTTTGCCAATCGCTTGGTAGCGTACCATCTGCTTGTAGGGTTTGAATTGCATCGTTAAACAGGGATGCAAGCGTATCAATTTGGGCTTGTGACATAGGAATTTGAACTCAATTAAATAAACAACAAAAACGGTGCGAATGCGAGCAATCGATAACTGCTTATTATAATAGCGACCGACATTGCAGGGATAGAATAATGTAAAAAGATAAGTAACCTGTAAATATAACAATCTTTGCGCTTTATTGCACCATTTGCGCCAAAATTAGCACTAAAATCTTACCGTTATCAGGATTTGGGCTGACTAATATCAATGATGCAAAACTGATAAATAACTCATAACGTGAATTGTAGCGTTACTGTTGCTCAATACTGGGCAGTCGTTTATACCTGACTACTTCCACGTTATAATATTGGTTTGTACGGCTCTTCTAAAATATAGAAGACGCGTTACTACTCTATTATAGGATTACGCCATGTTTGCCATTGCCGCCAGTACTGTCACCAGTTGGGGACTGTACGTCTTGTTGCCGATATTCATCGCTTTCTTGTTTTTTATTATGTGGGATATCTCTAAAACGTCTGAAGCTGGGCGCGCTGGTACTTTTTGGATATTCTTAGCACTAGGCGCAGGTTCTGTTGGTTTTATCCTTAAGATAGTCATGGAAGTCGCTTTCAAAAAATGGCTGATATAATCAGCCATTTTTCGTCATTAAGCCCCAAATATTTCTTATTGAGCCTTACCATTACTGTCTATGACTTTACTCACATAGGTGGGTAGATCCCATGCCCCACCAGCAAAACCGCGACACAAACCTGTGCTCGCCTCTGCGCTCTTAACGAACGTTTTACCATTCCATATCCATGCAGTACGGCTCCAGCAATCACCAATGCCTCGGTCTTTGTGAGTGGCGGAAATCTCACCATCAAAATAATCATTCCCTGCTGTCGTAATGAGCATAGGATTGCTCGGCTTATCGTTATTAATGAGCCAATAACCCGTGCTTGAGTTGTAAGGGCCTGACCAGCAGAGATGCGTGGCTAACGTATGCGCTTTATCTACTGGTATAAAGTCCCAGCCAAGCATAGTAGAACCATACTCTGACATCCGCTGATATGTTTCAGTTTTTGGATTGACCAGCTCACAGTCGCCCATTGTATTTCCAGATCCGATGAGCTGCTTGGAGTCAATATCGACCCATTTATTTATATTTTGCTGAAAGTATTTGAGTTTTGATGGGGCTAGTGCATTGCTATCCTTTGCGGAATACGCAAATGCTTTATTGATGGTGGGAATTGGCAATGCCGCTTTTGGCGTTTGTTGATTGCGCTGGTTTTTGCTAATCAATGCCATCGATGTCCCTACTCGGCCCTGCACATCGTCTAGTTTTAGCAGTACTGCTGACATGCCTTTATCGCTGATCTGCCATTGATTGTCGCCTGCTCTAATCTCTATCTTGGTCGCGATACGAGCATGATCAAGCAGGGCCTGTGTCTGCTTGGCTGATAAGTCATATAGTAGACTATTTTCTTTATTGGGTTGCAATACACCATAGTTTTTATTATTCAGCCAAAGCTGAGCAGGCTTAAGATCATCTAGCGGCACTTCTGAGATAAGCTGAATTTGCGATTTTGGCAGAGCTACTCTTGGCAACGCTGTGAACAATATTGAGGCAGGCTCATCTATTAATGTTTCACTGGCGTATCCAGCCGCTCGACAAGTCCGCGTATTATCACAAACCACTTGCCAGTCGTCTTGTAAAAAGCCCCAGCCTTCGGATACAGTTCCATAACCTGCCATAGCAGGTAGCGATAGCAAGCTGATGGTAGCCACAATCAAAGTCTTTGATGTCTTCAATGTCTTCATAGTACTTTCCTTATGTTAGCTACCACCATCAATGCTACTTTTTGGCAATCAAAGTCGCGCGCATGGGAGCAGGATATCCTTCGACGGTCTTAGTAGAGTCATTAGGATCTAAGAAGTCTGCTAACGAATGATAGGTCATCCATTCGGTTTGTCGTTGTTCCTTAGTCGAGGTGACTGCTACATCGACGCAGCGCACATCTGAAAACCCTGCTTTCTCTAGCCAACCAATTAATGCCGCCACCGATGGCAAGAAATAGACGTTATTCATCTGCGCATAGCGATCGTGCGGTACCAGTACAGTATTGGCATCACCTTCAATGACCAGCGTCTCAAGTACCAGCTCACCACCTTTGACTAACTGTCCTTTAAGCTGTTGTAAATGCTCAAACGGTGACTGACGATGATAAAGTACGCCCATGCTAAATACGGTATCAAACAGCTGACTGTGCTCAGGTAAGGCTTCAAGCGGTACAGGAATATAATGCGTCCGATAGCTGCCTGTATCACTAGCATCTGCGGCACCAACGAAATGACGAATCGCCATAAACTGATGATAAAACAAGCATGACGGATCAATAATAATAACCGTATCTGCGCCAGCCCCTGCCATGCGCCAGCCGTGATAACCAGAGCCACCGCCCACATCCAATACGCGGCGACCGTCTAATCGACTTAAATGCGGCGCAACGCGTTTCCATTTCCAATCACTATGCCACTCGGTATCAATCTTAATACCTGACTCATCATCGCCGATTTGACCGCCAATCTGAAATGGGCCTTTACGCCACGGCATCAACTGCTTTAATAGTGCTGTTGTTTGTTTGCGCTGAGACTCATTTAGATCTGCCTCAATCGTCAATGTATCGCTGTTTAGATCGACGTTATTGACAGCTAAGTTTGGCAAACGAGCGACTGACGCTTGGTAGGCAGGCGCGTGCGCATAGTTGGCTTTGTCTTTTATGTCACCTAGCCATGTTGGTAATTGCTTGAGCCATTCATAAGCGCTCGGCTGCTGCTGTGCCAGCTCTAGCAGGGTTAAATATAATTCGCGTTCTGCGTTGATGATAGTGTCGTTGAGCATAAAAGCAGGTTACCGTATTGATTAATATTCAAATGAATAAAATTAAAAGGGTTAAAATAAAGAAAGATAAGTTTTAATATGTAAACTCTTTGAAATTCGTGAACTACGCATTTCCTTGCAGAATTTCCGTTTCACTACGAAGATCGTCGTATTCAAAAACACCATAACCATTGTCCTGACTTTTGAAAACAACTTTGCCTTCTTCTAACCAGTTCCGTACATTTTTAGCATCATCAATAATCTCGGGATACAACTTATCTAAGATAGTATCTATATTATGGTTAGATTCCGAAGTTTCGTAGTCTACTAGGCAGAACCCGTATATAATTCCTAGCTTGCCGAGAAAACCATAACCCTTACAATATAACTCATACATCACCCAAATCGCATTACTACAATTTCCATCTCTATCAATAATTGAGTTTAAGTACCCTTTTATGCGATCAGCTTCAAATTTATAAAAATGGACGTATTGCGCAAAACTATCATAAAAACGGTAATAAAAATTATCTTCAGAACTATAATTAAATGAAATCAGTTCAAGATACAAATCAGGGTTGCTAGACTCTAATACATCATCTTCATATAACCATTGCTCAAATGATTGTACGCTCATTTTTTTTATTAACACTTGATGAATATTTTGTTCAACTATAGACGGAATCATATGAACACCTTGTTCGCTCCCAAAGTAAATCCTATTTAAACGCCACAATAGAGACAAAATTCAAAAACTGAAACCACGTCAGATGACGCGCAAAACCAACCTGATCTAACCGTGCATGATGCTCATCTAACGTGTCAGTAATGAGGACATTTTCTAACGCATTACGCTTGCCACTGATTTCCATCTCGGTGTAGCCATTGGCACGTTTAAAGTCGTAATAACGCTCTACCAACCACGCATCATACTGCTCATCAAACGCATGGGTTTTTTCAGTCAGTATCAATATGCCGCCTTCACTTAATGCCGCATAAATCTTCTCTAATACCGCGACCCTATCGGCAGCTGGCAAAAATTGTAACGTCAAGTTCAAAATCACCATATCGCACGGCTCAAGCTCAATATCGCGGATATCTGCTGTGATCACTTCGATATCGTGCTCAGGATAATTCTCACTCAGTAGCGTGGTCGCCTCGGTCGTCATCGCGGGCGAAATATCAATTGCTTTAATCTGTAAGTCTTGTGGGTCGAACTCACCCGCTAGCGTCATACTGGCGGCACCCAATGAACAGCCCAAGTCATAAACACGACTAACGCGTTGACCACTATCGCTCTGCTGGCGATACTTACAATGACGACGGGCAAATATGGGTAGCATCGCTAGTACCTGTCCATAACCGGGTACACTGCGGCGAATCATGTCAGGAAAACAAGCCACCACTTGCTCATCAAATGAAAAGCGTGCGGCCTTATCCAGTGGCGTGGTAAACGGTTTATCAAATAAGGTGTCATGTTTGATAGTAGGCTGGGATTGGCTCATGGGGCGACTCGTTTTTTAGAATAGAACTGAAATTAAGAATTACTTGGTGAATTTTGCTTGTCATTATCAGTTGATAAAGGAGTAAGATAGCAAAAGCCCATTATAACATTACTGTTTGTTACTTATCGCCTCTGGCTTGCCTGCTAAGCTGAATAAATACTGCCAGGGGTAATGAAGCGTTTGAAAGAAGCATTGAAAAACGAGAGCATCACTACCAAATATAGCGCTTGACCCATATTTATAATAATAGGAAAAAATTATGCAAACGATCGTATTAGGTGGCGGCTGCTTCTGGTGCACCGAGTCTGTATTTTTATCGGTAAAAGGTGTGCAATCTGTCGTCTCAGGCTACATGGGTGGCGATGCTGTCTCTGCCAATTATGAAGCTGTCTGTAGTGGTACAACTGGTCATGTCGAAGTCATCAAAGTAGAATTTGACGAGTCTATCGTCCCGTTAGAAGTAATCCTCGATGTCTTCTTTGCCACGCATGATCCCACCACGATGGATCGTCAAGGCAATGACATCGGTAGTCAGTATCGCAGCGTGGTCTTTTACACTGAAGACAGTCAAAAACCGACCGTTGACCGTACTATTAACAAATTACGCAATATGGGTGTCAATGTGGTGACGGAAGTACATCCTGCCGTTGAGTTCTATCAAGCAGAAGACTCACATCAAGATTTCTTCAACAGAAACCCAGGACAAGCTTACTGCAACTTTGCCATACCACCAAAGCTTGCCAAACTGCGCAAAGAATTTAGCAAATATATGGTTAGTTAAGTCCAATAAAAAATTATTTATTGAAAAAGCTTCTTAGCCTAATGTTAGATACTAGCCAAACACTTATGCTATAGGTGTTTGGCTTTTTACTATTTATGTCTTTGATATGACCAATCAATATTACTAAAGCTAAATATTCATATAAAAACTTGCAGATAGAGGATTACAGCATGAACCCTGAGTTTTGGCAAAAACGTTGGCAAGAAGGTCGCATTGGATTCAATCAATCTATGGTCAATCCATTATTGATTAAATATTTCGACCACCTCAATCTAACTACTGGTAGCCGTGTCTTCGTTCCGTTATGTGGTAAATCTATTGATATGGTTTGGCTGGCGACGCAAGGCTATGATGTGGCGGGCGTTGAGTTAGTCGAAACAGCCGTACAAGAATTTTTTGCTGAGCAAAACATCCAACCTACTGTCTATCAACAGGCAGACAATCCAGCGATTAAATACTATCAAGGCCAGTTGTCGGGACAGATCATCACTTTATGGGTTGCTGATATCTTTGCACTGACCGCTAAAGATATTGGCTATATTGATGCAGTATATGATAAAGCGGCATTAATCGCCCTGCCAGCCGATATGCGTGTGAAATATAGTGAGCAAGTGCGGAAACTTAGTAGCGATACCAGTAAAGTTGATGGTGCTAACAATAAAATAACACCGCAGCTTTTACTCACGCTAAATTACGATCAGCGTAAAAAGAATGGACCACCCTTCTCTATTAATGGCGAACAATTAGAGCAGTATTATAGCGCTCACTACCAAATCGGTGAGCTAGCAAGCGTGCCTTCTTCTATAGGTTCTGCACCTGATATCACCGTCACAGAACAGGTTTGGCTATTGAGCAATAAATAAAAACTCATATAACCTTTAACAAGCTGCTAAATCGCAACGGAGAAAATGAATGAAAATGATAGTCGGTCTAATGAGTGTAATTGCTATTCTGTTAGTTGCTCTGGCAGGCCCATTGTATAAGTTTGGCGTTGTAGAATTAGGCACTGCATTTGCGGGGTTTAAATTTGGGTTATTTGCTGGTATCGCAGCATTGGTATTGTTGGCTATACAGATATTATTTAAACGTAATACAGCCAGTCTTGGAAGCGCACTAGCCTCAGCCGTACTTGCTGTCGCTGCAATCGCTGTCCCGCTTGGCATGATGAATACGGCCAAAAATGTACCACCTATTCACGATATTTCTACCGATTTGGTGCATCCGCCTGAGTTTGTCGCGATTGCGCCATTGCGTGCAGATGCGCCAAATCCCGTAGCGTACGCAGGCGCAGAATTGGCTGAACAACAACGTACTGCCTATCCTGATTTGCAGACACTGACCCATGCTCAGTCAAAGCCTGAATTGGTTAAGGCATCCAAACAAGCCATAGAAAATTTAGGGTGGGAGCTTGTAAATACTGATACAGACAAAGGCATCATCGAAGCAACAGACACGACTGCTTGGTTTGGCTTTAAAGATGATGTGATCATTCGTGTGACTGACAACGATAGCGAGCGCTTAGTTGATATCCGCAGTAAGTCACGAGTTGGACAGAGCGATTTGGGCAAAAATGCGGCGCGGATTCATAGCTTTATAAAAGAGCTAGATAGTGTGCTAGCCGAATAAACAGGTTATACCTCCTAAAGATAGTCCTCGCGATAAAGTACTGTTTAACGCTTTGCATTTTCAGCTCTATAAAATCCTCTTGTAATCTCACGGCAGCGTCAATTTATCGTAACCATTTATAACCTTGGTACTGCGACAGCTTTTCTTTACTGTTTAGATTGGTTACTCTACGTTAATATCATTTTTTGCCTTTCGATAACTATTTTAACGTTTATAGGATATTTTCATGCGTTTGACTCCTTTTTCTACTTTGTCGCTGCTTAGTGTTGCTGTCGGCATCAGCCTTGCTACCACTGCTCAAGCCGCGCAGCCACCAGCACCTGATTTATCCAATAGCGAGTTTCAGCAGTGCTTAGACAATCTAAAAAACTCTAGCAAGTTTAGCGGTGTTGATGGTTATACCTTTAATAACTATCGCCCAAGCCAGCCTGATCCTAGCGTCATTCAGTCACTGAATTATCAACCAGAGTTTCAAAAAGACGTCTGGGACTACTTATCAGCATTGGTAGACAAAGAGCGTGTCGAGGACGGTATCCGAGCCAAGCGTCAATGGGGCTCGACCCTACGTCAAATCGAATCACGTTATGGCGTAAAAGCTGAACACGTGCTCGGTGTCTGGGGCGTAGAATCAAACTTTGGTCAAACGCTAGGTAAAAAACCATTATTTGAGTCTTTAGCGACCTTATCTTGTTTCGATCGTCGTCAAAGCTATTTCCAAGGTGAGTACGCCAATGCGCTAAAAATCGTGCAAAATGGCGATATCGCACCAAACGATATGACAGGCTCATGGGCAGGTGCCTTTGGACAGACACAGTTTATGCCGAGTACTTTTTTAGAATTGGCCGTAGATTTCGATGGTGATGGACGTCGTGATTTGGTCAATAGCGTCCCTGATGCACTCGCTTCTACCGCAAACTTCTTGGACAATCGCGGCTATCGTACTGGCGAGCCTTGGGGCTATGAAGTCAAACTACCTGATGGGTTCTGGGCCGCTTCTAATCGTAAAGACAAAAAATCGATAAGCCACTGGCGCGACCAAGGTCTAACGTTGGCTAATGGCAGTCCGTTACCGTACGACTTGAGCAGTGCAGGCTTATTATTACCCGCTGGGATGGAAGGCCCTGCTTTCTTGGTGGGTAAAAATTTCGACACTTTCTACTCTTATAACGCCTCAGAAAACTACGCATTGGCTATCGCACACTTATCAGATCTAATCACTCGCGAAGACAGCAGCAAAACAGACTTTATCACTGCGTGGCCGACAGATGATCCTGGTATCAGCCGCCAGCAGGCCAAAGACATTCAACAAGCGTTGCTAAACGCAGGTTATGACATTGGCGGTGTAGATGGCATCATCGGAGACAATACTCGTACCGCTATCCAGCAATATCAGACTAGTCGCGGCATTTTCCCAGCTGACGGACGCGCAGGCCAGAAGTTCTATCGCGCCATCATTGGTAATGCAGCGCCGAGTCAAACTCAATACGGCCAGCCTGCAAACAGCAAACCCCTGAATCCTGCACCTGCCGATCGCATGGGACAATTAATTCAGCAGCAAACGACCGCTCCTAGTAGCTACTCATCTCAACCATCAGTGAGCTCATCAACTTCTGGCAATACACGTTATCGCCGCGTTACTGATGCCGATGGCACTATCAAGCTTGTTCGTATAGACCAAGGCTCATAGTAGTAAGATAAGTGATACTATTTAAATGCATCAAAAAAGCCACGCTAATAGTAGCGTGGCTTTTTTATTTATAGATAATTATTAATAGAACTTATCTCATTTTCTCAAAATACCTGTCTAGACAATAGGTGGTGGCTTAGGTTGACCATTGTCGCCATTCCAATTTTCGCGAGCTTTGTCATCTAGATCAGCAGCTGTTTTTGGCTCCCACTTACCATTTTCTTTCCAAGTCGCATCGCCCCAATCTTCATCTTCCGCTTTACTGTCTAAATCTTTGTAGGCCTTGCTAGGATCTATACCGCGACGTTTCATATCTGCTACTTGCTCTTCTAACGTATGAAACTGATCAGCATCATGCATAGACTTTTCTAGACCATCAATCTCTCTTTTTAACTCGTCATTTTTAGCATTGCTCATCGTACGCTCTCCCTAATTATTAATATTATAGTTGTCATTCTAAAATAGTTAACGTTGTTAATCTTGTTAATCTTGTTAACTGACTGACTTTATTATTACGGGTCTGAAGAAGATTCACAAGCATCGCACGTATGCTTTGTATTACAAAACGTAGTCGTGATGCCTAAGTGAACGTTTTAGATGGCTATTATTGAGTACGCTAGCGAATAATTACTCGTCTTGTTTGTTTGTATTTGAGGTATGATTTTGCAGTAGGTATTTTGCGTAGAAGGTAAGTTTCCAAAGCTCTTGTGATACCCGCGTGCCATAAGTCATTAGTTGTATCCAGTTTGCACCGACTAGCTTACGTTGCAAATTATTGATATCAGCTTGAGAGATTTGGCAGCGTGAGACAGCATGAACGTTTGGCATCTCTTTTTTGATGTCTACTTCCGCTTTAGCGGTAATCAAACGATTAATAGCATTTTGCAAGCCATAGCTCGAAAAAGTAGACGGTATTCTCATGAGTGTCATGAGTATCTCGTGCCACGAGAGGGTTAGCGATCGGGTTACGTCCGTTAGATTGCCACCCTCATAAGCCTGAGCACTATATTGAATCTCAAAAAACTCTGTTAACTCAATTGGCTCACTAACCTTATCCGATATAAAGTCTTCGTCATCAGGACTGTTGTTCTCTACCTCGGTAGTACTAGGTAATATATCGACTGGCTTCTCATACATGACCTTTTTACTAGTCGTATTCTCTTCGTCATTCGCTCTGACCCAGCCACCTATCATTTTATTATTGGCGACTGCATTATAATGAGCCTGTACTAGCAATGGCTCAATATCTTCTTCCGTATCATAGTAATGTAGCTGGTTATCTTGCTTGGTGACTAACTTAATAAACTCTTGAAGTTGTCGACTGATAACAGCGTCTGGAGAGTGGTTTTTGACCAACACAATTAGCGGCTTAAGCTTCGCTTTGGCATTTAGATAACTCAAATGCATCTGGCTGACGCCGTTTTTTTGCACAGTCCCGTAGCTGTCGCCAACGATCATGACTGCGTAATCACAAGAGTCAATACACTGGCGCCCATAAAAAGAGGCTTTAGATAATTTACTAGAAACATCATAGGTCAGAAATGCGCGCGCCTGAAAAAATATCGCTAAGCTGTCTAGAACCAACAACTGGTCATTGTCAGCGCATATAATATGAATATGATAGCGACGATTCGGCACAATTACCTCTAAGCGTAGGTCGTGACATAAAAAGGATAGGGTGTGAAATAGAACACAAAAATCTTGTCTTACTCAGCCTAGCATACTCTTAGCTTGAAAAGATGCACTCAATTTATTTTAACTGAGTCAGCGTTGCATACAGCGTATTGATATCACTAGCTTTGATAATAACTAGTGAGAGTAGTATTGCAATGCCATTTCTGTACCGAGTAAGCGCTCAACTAAAGCGCATAGTCTATCACTATATTTAGTGGCGTGAAAAGTTAATGGCAGTCTAGTAATGGTATTTTTCTTACTGGTTTTTTGTGACAGATTCTCTCGTTTTTCACTCATCAATGATGCAGACAAGTTGTTTGCAATCAATAGCTGTCTAACCCGTTCAGCAATCGCTTGACCAGAATCAATAACTTGTATTGACAGCTGCTGCTGTGCAATCTCATCCAATAAAAATGTCTTAAAAAACGGATAATGCGTACATCCTAACACTAACTGATCAACACCTTCATTAGCAAATACTCGTATCTGTTGACGTAATCTTTCGGCTGTCTCGTCTTGTTCTGACATACCTGCTTCTACCCAAGGCACCAGTTGCGGATCAAAATACTTAGTGACTACTGTGTTATTAGGTTGAGCAAAATTGATAATAACATCATTTAATAAGGTGCCATTCAACGTCGCTTTGGTTGCCAGCACCGCTACATGACCACTCTTACTCGCCAATACCGCAGGCTTTAATGCAGGGACAAGACCCACAATAGGTATATGTGGATAACAGCGTCGGGCAGTATCTAGCGCATATGCTGAGGCGCTGTTACACGCAATAACTATTAGTTTACAGCCTTGCTTATGTAACCACTCTACGGCTTTTAGTGTTAGTGCTTCAATATCTTCGCTGTCGCGATTGCCATAAGGCACATTTAGTGTATCGGCATAATATACATAACGCTCAGTAGGCAGCTGCTGTGCTAAATGCAAATAAACAGACAAACCGCCAACACCAGAATCAAACACGCCAATGGGCGCGCTACGGTTTTTATCGCTTACAACTGTATTACCAGCATGTTTATTGACATCTACTAGATCAATAGCTTTGGGACTTTGGTCAACAGATATATCGACACACGGTCTGAGTTTTTCGACTGTCTGATTTTTGATATCCATCTTTATGCTAATGCCATTATCATATTATTCATCAATTTCATTACCCTATTAAATGCGCTATATATGTTGCATATATGACGTTACTCTACTTCAGCTCTTCATCGACTACCTTTATACGATAGGAATTTTTCAGACCAATAGAATCAGGCGACATTATAAAATTATAGCACTCATCGGCATACAGCAATTAATAGATAAACATAATACCTAATCAGTAGGCATCGATAATGAGTAAGATTGGCCACCACTCTGTAATGTTAATATTGTATTACCATTGTCTTCTGATAATACTCCAATTTCAGTCAGGTGATAAAAAGTATTGCGGCCGATAAGTGCGGTTAAGCCATTTCTGACCATCATGTATGGGCGTACCTGTTCTGTAGATGCTAATTCCTGAGAATCTGCAACATCGTCAGCGGTACTCAATTGATTCGCTTTATCACTGTTATTAAAGTCGCTTTCACTAAAGTCGCTGTCATTAGAATTGATCTTATTAGAATTATATGCCTTTAATACAATCGAATGCTCATCGTCTAAGCGAACCACATCTCCTGTCGTCGTTGTAAACTCCAACCAACTCATATCATCTTCATGGACAATACCAACATCATTGATAAGCAGTGGTGCATCTTCTACTTGGATACGGATTTTCTGTACAGGGGTCTTTAAAAAGTACTCAGTAATGCCATTATTTTCTTCTTTCCATAGTATCGTGGCAAACAAGCTGACCAGTGACTCACGGGTCATTTGCCCGCCTTCATGCCACCACTCTCCGTTTGCCTTGATAGTCAAATCCATATCAGCAATATCTTCAGGATGCCATTTTTCAAGTGGTGGTATCGCACGCCCTTCGCGAGTGCCTTTCGTAGACTTAATATACTGGCTTAGTGCATCTAAATTATCTAAGCTGCCTGGGCTAGAAGTCTTACTGGTCGGTGCTTCCGCTATTCTCTTATGGCTGTCTTCAGTGCTATTATTATCGTTATTCATTATTAATCCCTTTATTTAGTATTCAAAGTTTGGCTTATCTATTATTACTATAAATTTTAGTTTCAGGTATGATGAAACTTTATCGTTATAACAACCTCATTTTCTTAACATTACCTTAGCATCGATACTCATAAATGCGTATCGTGTTTGTAGGACTTTTCTTTTATAATGAGTAACGATTTTTTATTGAAATGGTCAAGTGGGTGTTGTATTGATGACACATCTTACGTTATGCGTTGATATCCTTAGATAAATCAGTATTAACCATAACGGGTCAATTGATGCCGCAAAGACAGTTTTATCGGGCAGCCATATGTCTGAGTGACGTTAGCGCCGCAAGTCTATTATTCAGTTGTTAAGCTAATGATGCCCTGAGATAAGCCACTAAAAGTTTAGGAGTAGGTATGCAAGAGCAAGACAATCAAACGCCAGTTATCGATGGTAATACTGTGAATGCTGACGCACCAGTAGCGAC
Source organism: Psychrobacter sp. Ps2 (assembly GCF_022129405.1). Classification (NCBI taxonomy): domain Bacteria; kingdom Pseudomonadati; phylum Pseudomonadota; class Gammaproteobacteria; order Moraxellales; family Moraxellaceae; genus Psychrobacter; species Psychrobacter sp. Ps2. The sequence continues at coordinate 73,787 of NZ_JADQAM010000028.1, forward strand.
AGAGACCGCAACGCTAGATAAAGCAGAACCAGTCGTAGCGCCAGTTGCCGCGGAACCTGAAGTCGAACGCGAATCAATGGAGTTCGATGTCATCATCGTTGGTGGTGGACCTGCAGGTCTGTCTGCTGCCATCCGTTTGCGCCAGCTCGCTATTGAAGCTGGTAATGATGAGTTTATGGTTTGTGTGGTCGAAAAAGGCTCTGAGTTTGGTGCCCATACGTTGTCTGGTGCAGTCATTGAGCCACGCGCTCTAAATGAGCTAATCCCTGACTGGAAAGAAAAAGGCGCACCGCTTAACGTGCCAGCGACAGAAGATCGTTTCTATTATTTGAACTCTGCTACACGCTCAACTAAAGTGCCTGACTCTTTGATTCCAGGTCCGATGCACAACGATGGCAACTATATTGTCTCGCTAGGTAACGTTGTTCGTTGGTTGGCCGTACAGGCAGAAGAGCTTGAAGTTATGATGTTCCCAGGCTTCCCTGCCGATGACATCTTATACAACGACGACGGTTCGGTCAGAGGTGTATTAACTGGTGATATGGGTGTGGCCGCCAATGGTGAAGCCAAGCCAAGCTTTGAGCCTGGTTATGAGCTTCTTGCCAAATACACTATTTTTGCTGAGGGTAGCCGTGGGCATTTAGGCAAACGCTTAATCAGCCGTTTTGATCTAGATAAAGATTCTGATCCTCAGCATTACGGTATCGGTCTGAAAGAGCTATGGGAAGTTGAGCCTGAAAAGCATGAGCAAGGTGTTGTCATGCATGGTCTTGGCTGGCCATTGACTGAAACTGGCTCTACTGGCGGCTGGTGGTTATACTTTGATGAAAACAACCAAGTAAGCTTTGGTCTTGTGGCTGATTTGTCTTACCACAACCCTTACATGTCTCCATTCGATGAAATGCAGCGCCTAAAGACGCACCCTGTTATCAAAAACGTTCTAGAAGGCGGTAAACGCATTTCGTACGGCGCACGTGCGTTGACCAAAGGTGGTCTAAACTCATTACCGAAGTTCACCTTCCCAGGTGGTGTGTTGGTAGGTGATGATGCTGGTTTCTTAAACCCAGCAAAAATCAAAGGTACGCATACCTCGATGAAGTCAGGCATGCTCGCAGCCGAAGCTATCTTTGAGGCGCTACAAGCTGAACGTCAGCATGATGAAGTGGTTGCTTATAGTACAATGTACAAAGAGTCATGGTTGTATCAAGATAACTATGAGTCGCGCAACTTTTCACCTGCGATTCACCGTATGGGTCTGTTCATGGGCGGCGCTTTCACCTTTATCGAGCACAACTTGCTAAAAGGTAAAATGCCATTCACTTTGCATGACAACATCCCAGATTACGATCAGTTGGAGCGTGCTAATCATGCTTATCAACCAACTTATCTTAAGCCTGATGGTAAGCTAGTATTTGATAAATTGTCATCAGTATTTATCTCTAACACCAACCATGCAGAAGATCAGCCAACGCATCTAAAACTTACTGATCCAACGGTACCTATTTCAATCAACTTACCGTTGTATGCTGAGCCTGCACGTTTATACTGCCCAGCGGGTGTATACGAAGTGGTTAAAGATGCTGAGGGTGCTAAGTTTGTTATCAATGCGCAGAACTGTGTACATTGTAAGACCTGTGATATCAAAGATCCTTCACAGAACATCACTTGGGTAACACCAGAAGGTGGCGGTGGTCCAAACTATCCAAACATGTAAATCAGGATAATTCTGATTTGAGCTGGTACAGTTAATATCATTAAAACTGTACTCCAATAAAAACCGCCCTTCTCTGCATAAGATTCGGGCGGTTTTTTAATGCTTAGAACAAGCTAGTTTTACCAATCAATTCTGCTTAATCTGTCCAAGCATCACGGTTGGCTTCATCTCTAAGTTTTACAAAGTTATCAGGATCAAACTTAATCTGATCGCCTGTTTTACCCTCTTTTACCTGACGCTCATAGTCACGTAGTATTCTTAGCGCTACAGGAGACAACAGCAAGATTGCCACTAAGTTGACCAAGGCCATCAGACCCATAGACAAGTCAGCGAAGTTCCATATAGCAGGTAGGCTAGCAACAGACCCAATAAATACCATACCTAACACTAGGAAGCGGAAAACCATAATCATCACTTTGGCGTTTTTGGCACCAGAGATAAATTCAAGATTTGACTCACCGTAGCTATAGTTGGCGATGATAGACGTAAATGAGAAGAAGAAAATCGCAATCGCCACGAACACCACACCTAGGTCACCCACATACTGTGATAAGGCTAGCTGGGTTAACTGAATACCTTCTTGCTCGACATTAGGGTCGACCACGCCAGACAAGATAATGATCGACGCCGTCGCGGTACAAATGATAAGGGTATCCATAAATACACCTAGCATCTGCATAAAACCTTGTACTGCTGGGTGATCAGGATGACTCTTTGCCGTTGCTGCAGCATTCGGTGCTGAACCCATACCTGCTTCGTTAGAGAACAAGCCGCGTTTGATACCATTAATCATCGCCTGTGCAATACCATAACCGATGACACCGCCTGCTGCCTGCTCAAAGCCAAATGCTGATTTTACAATCAACGCGATCGCTGCTGGGAATTGACTGAAGTTAGTCACGATAATGAATAGCGCTAGCAAGATGTACAAGATAGCCATCACTGGTACGATTTTACCCGCGATACGAGCTACTGAACGCAAACCACCGAATACCACTGGCGCTACCAGTACTACCAATACCAAACCTGTCATCCACGTTGGCACACCAAAGGCTTCATTGGTCGCTTGAGCGATGGTGTTGGACTGTACGCCATTGAATGCCAAACCAAAGGCCACTAACAAACATAATGAGAAAAACACGGCTAGCCAGCGCTTGCCTAGACCTTTTTCGATGTAATAAGCAGGGCCACCGCGGTACACATTATCGTTGTGCGGTACTTTATATGCCTGTGCTAAGGTTGACTCGATAAAGCTAGTCGACATACCGACCAGTGCCGTCATCCACATCCAGAATACAGCACCTGGTCCACCTAGATAGATTGCAATTGCCACACCTGCCAAGTTACCAGTACCAACACGCGCGGCCAACGACGTCATCAATGCTTCAAATGAGCTGATACCACCATCTTTGCGTCCTTGGTTGGACACGCGTAGCAACTTCCACATATGACCAAAATGACGGAACTGAATAAAACGTGTCACGACGGTGAAGTAAAGACCTGCACCAATTAGTAAGAACATCAGTAGTCCATACCAAGGGTTACTAGCAATTAGCCAGTCATTGTTACCCCAGATAATACCGACACCATAATTTACGATGTTATTAAACCAACCTACTATCCCTTCGTTCATATGGGCTCCTTATTCATTCTTTATACGCGTTACTTAAATTTTATATCGATATCATATTTTGATTGCCATGGACTATATAAGCCTCTGTGCAAAATACCTGATACCAAAAAGACACGTGCATGATATAGATATTGAGCAACATGCGACCATCACGTTTACTTATCGACTTTATATAGTTATTTTTAAAATAAATAATGCTTATGTTTCATCTTATATAGAATAGATTAAGTGATAATTTAATCGTATAAATTACTCGGTTGCCGTACCATTTCCGTAACGTCGGGTTTTTCAATGAAGGTTAAGCAAACTAATTTTTAGTAATTTACTTATTATTTATGCGCAGTAGTTTGCAATTATCTTTATTAAACCGTGCTAATATAAATTCTATATCCGTTTAGACTGTTTTATGGTTATCGAAGCTATTAATCAGTACAAGAAGCACAACAGGTTAGCGTGTTAAAAAGATTAAAACTCTTGTCAGGAAGACGAGATTGTTAAAAAGACACTGGATAGTCCACCCTTCTGTCTTCCTCAAGAAACGTTATTTTTGCCATTCGATGGTTTAGGTCAATACGATGCTTAAATAGTTAACTACTTTTATTTGAAGTAGAGAATTACCGAGCATTAAACGTACTATCACGCATCATCGTTTTCACTATATAAAGCAGTACCTGACTATTTTTTATACTTTTCGTGGTAAGAAATAATCGCAGTTCTTTTTATATGGTTGATATTTTTTAGGTAAGACAAAAGGAGTTGTCCTATGGAAAACCACAACGATCCATCTGGATATTGGCGCGCCAATATTCGTCTCATTCTCGGCAGCTTGGTTGTTTGGGCGCTATGCTCATATGGCTTTGGTATCTTGTTTCGTCCATTGTTAGCTGGTATCAAAATCGGTGGTACTGATCTGGGCTTTTGGTTTGCTCAGCAAGGATCCATTGGTATATTTATCATCCTAATTTTCTTTTACGCTTGGCGTATGAATAAGTTAGACAAACAATATGGCGTAGACGAGGAATAGCCCCATGAGTCAATTTGTAATTAATCTTATTTTTGTGGGTCTATCCTTCGCTCTCTATTTCGGTATCGCGATTTGGGCTCGTGCTGGTTCAACCAGTGAATTTTATGTTGCTGGTGGTGGTGTCCATCCGGTCGTTAACGGTATGGCAACAGCTGCTGACTGGATGAGTGCGGCGTCATTTATCTCAATGGCAGGTCTTATTGCTGCTAGTGGTTATGGCGCTTCTACCTATTTGATGGGTTGGACTGGCGGTTACGTTCTGCTAGCGATGCTTTTAGCGCCTTATTTACGTAAGTTCGGTAAGTTCACGGTTCCTGATTTTATCGGCGATCGTTTTTACTCAAAAACGGCTGCTATGATTGCTGTGGTCTGTTTGATTACCGCATCGACCACTTACGTTATCGGTCAGATGACCGGTGCTGGTGTTGCATTCTCGCGCTTCTTAGAAGTTGAGAGTAGTACTGGTCTTATCATTGCGGCTATTGTTGTCTTCTTCTATGCCGTACTTGGTGGTATGAAAGGGATTACCTATACGCAGGTTGCACAGTATGTGGTTCTGATGATTGCCTATACTATTCCTGCTGTCTTTATTTCACTTGAGTTGACCGGTAACCCGATTCCAGGCCTTGGTTTGTTTTCAAACCATGTCGAGTCAGGTGTCCCTATTTTGACTAAGCTTAACCAAGTTGTGACTGACTTAGGATTTGCCTCTTATACGGCCGATGTTCCTAACAAGCTAAACATGGTGCTATTTACCTTGACGCTAATGATCGGTACAGCAGGTCTACCACACGTTATCATTCGTTTTTTCACTGTACCTAAAGTGGCTGATGCACGTTGGACAGCAGGTTGGACACTGGTATTTATCTCGCTACTATACTTTACTGCTCCAGCAGTAGGTGCTATGGCTCGTCTAAACCTAATTGACACCGTTTACCCACAAGGGGTTGCAGAAGCGCCTCTAGAATATGATCAACGTCCAGACTGGATGATGACATGGGAAGAAACAGGTCTTATCAAGTATAACGATCTAAACAATGATGGTCGTATTCAGTTGTACAGTGATAGTGGGTTAGGTGCTGCTCAGATCGCCCTCAATACTGCTCAAACTGACGGTGGCGATGTTGCTGCAGCAACTGCAGCGGTAGAAACCGCTCGTATTGCACATGATGCAGAGCTTGATGGTCGTTTTGCTAACGCTGGATGGGCAGGTAACGAGCTTGATGTTAACGCTGATATCTTAGTTCTAGCGAATCCAGAAATTGCACAGCTTCCACCATGGGTTATTGGTCTGATTGCTGCAGGTGGTTTGGCAGCAGCACTATCAACCGCTGCAGGCCTACTGCTCGCAATTTCATCAGCCATCAGTCATGACTTGATCAAACGTAACTTAAACCCAAATATCACTGATAAACAAGAGCTAAAATATGCTCGTATCACTATGGGTGTGGCGATTGTAGTAGCAACTTACTTAGGTATGAATCCGCCAGGGTTTGCCGCACAGGTCGTAGCACTGGCCTTCGGTATTGCTGCCTCTTCATTGTTCCCTGTGTTAATGATGGGTATTTTCTCTAAACGCATCAACAATCTTGGCGCTATTGCAGGTATGTTGACTGGTTTAATAGTCGTTCTTGTCTATATCTTTATGTTCAAAGGTTGGTTCTTCATCAGTGGTACAGCGAACTTCCCTGATACTGAAGAGTACTGGTTATTTGGTATCTCACCACTATCATTTGGTGCAGTTGGTGCATTGCTTAACTTCATCGTAGCATTCGCTGTATCTTATGCTACTGCGCCACCACCAGCACATATTCAAGAGCTGGTTGAGAGCGTACGTTCTCCACGTGGCGCTGGCGGTGCGGTCGACCACTAAGCTCACAACTGAGGATATATCTTCTGTTACTATATATCACTCACAGGCAGTAGCTGCTTGTGGGTGATTTTTTTATCCTATAGCTATAATAACTAAATTTTAGATTTTTACTTTATCTAAGAGGTTCAATTAGACACATCTAACGCATTAAGGAAAATTTTATGCTTTTTGAGTTTATCGCTACCATCGCTGCCGCATTTGGTATGGCTGGACTAGCACTTATCATAACTCACCTCAGCAAACTGGCAGGCAAACGTGCACCTAAATGGCTGATTCCCTTATTTGCTGCTATTGGGATGTTTGCATTCCAGATAAACCAGGAATACAGCTGGTATGGTCAACAAGTGCGAGATCTGCCAGAAGGCGTAGAAGTTGTCAAAACAGCAGAAAGCACGGAATGGTTTCGCCCATGGTCTTATGTTAAACCACAAGTCTTGCGCTTTATTGCGGCAGATACGGGCAATGCTAGCATGCATGCTGACAATCCAGATATGCATTTAGTTAATTTGTATTTGTTTGAAAGACGCAGAAGCGTGCAGAAGATTTTACAGGTAATAGATTGTACTACACCTGCCCGAGCAGACTACGTGATACCAGAAAAAGGTAACACACTGACGGTGAATGAACATGTTAAACAGACCACTGCGTGGCGAGAGCTGACTACAGACGATCCTTTATTTATCAAAATCTGTACTGATGAAATCGTCTGATCCTATAACGCTTAGTACGGTTATGATTATGCTGGTTCATTAAATACTGACATCCAGTTGCTTTTAATAGCGTTGAGAAGCGGCTGAATAAGTATGCTTTGAATTAGCTCCTAGCAATAGCCCAGCGCACAAGCCACCAAAATGTGCCGCAAATGAGATACCTTGTTGCGGCATCAATCCTTGCTTAATGGTCAGCCAATAACCAGTCCCCATAACAATACAAGCAATCAGATAACCCCAACGCCGCGCAAATATAGCTCCGCCTATCATATAACCTAACATTGCAAAACAAAGCCCTGATGCGCCGATATGGATAGAAGATGGCGACCCGATAACCCAAGTGACCAGTCCTGAGGCGACCACCAGTTTAATTACCGTGCGATAAGCATTCTTCTCAAACAGTCCAAACAAAAACAAAATCTGTAATAGCGTCACCGTATTGCCAGTCAAATGCGACAAATTGCCATGCATGGTCCATGAAGCAAATACCCCTATCATACTACCCACATCTAAAGCACGCGGTACAATACCAAAGATATTCCACAGTCCAAATAAGGCCACTTCATTTAGAAAAAACATACCCCACATCGGTATAAGTACAAAAGCATATAGTCCGATGACCTGCTTTATTCGTACGACAATTAAGTGAAGCAACTGCTGCCAATTCATATACCATCCTATCCTTATTATCTAAATTTTTTATGCCTATTTAATGATTTACAGCAAATAGTGGGCGTACAGCAGGTTTGAACGATAATAGTGATGCATCTTCATCCGCAGTGAGATAGTTATCACCATGCAATAATGACGTCGAATGATAAGGAACCAAGGCCGTAGGAATAAAGCGACGTGCCGCATCGATATGCTTGATTGAATCATCAAAGAAGATATGCGGCGCAAATGTTCTGAGTACCGCTGTTTTCTCTAGTCCTCCCAAAAAAAACGCCATATCAACATTCACGCCCCACTCTCGCAATGTCTTAATAGCACGCAAGTCAGCTGGTGCATTACGCGCGGTCACAAGCGCAATTTTTATTGGCGAGTATTTTAGATCAGCAGGTAGGCGCTCTTGCAGATTTGATAATTTAATCAATAATTCAGCGTAAGGACCTTTTTCAATCGGTAAATCACGCATTTGTACTTCACGATCATGAAAGGCTCGTAGCCCTTTTTGTTTGTATAGCAGTTCACCTGAATCATCAAAAAGCACCGCGTCCCCGTCAAAGGCAATGCGCAGCTGCTCAGTATCCAGCTCATAAGTATTCACAGGCGTAGCGTCTAGTATGGCACAGGCACAGATATTGGCATCCGCAACTTGCTGAGCATCATCACGATTGGTAGTCAAAAACAGATCAACGTTAAAGTCTTTGATATAAGGCGCAACAGGGCTACCTGAAATAAAAGCAGAACGGGAGATATTAATGTCATGTTCTAGAATTGCATTAAGTACCTGAATACCAGTGTCTGGACTACTTTTTGACACGATAACAACTTCGACCAATGGTGTTTCAATGTCTGAATCTCGTCCATCGTTATTATCACAATATTTATTTAGGTTTAGTAACGCTTTAATCAGCGGATAACCTGCACCAATATTCAAAGGATCATTTTCACGTTCGGTCATGTACTCCCTAAACTCTTTTATAGCACTTGCAGGTCGTTGCTCTAGCAATTGTAGCAAATAGTTTTCTGACTCCGTCAAATCAAAAAGTGCCGTCGCAGAAATTGCGACGATGAGCGTATTACTAAAATCGACAGCCATGACTATCTCTACTTATAAAGTTATATAGGAAAATGAATGGAAACCAGTTTACTACATTCATAAGCCTTTATAACACTAAGAAAAGTTATCATCATGCAGCGTCACAGACTGTAAGTTTGTAAGATGTCCTTCTCTTAACTCTTAGTCAAAGAATCAGCCAATAAAAAAGCCACACTGCTGTATTAGCAATATGGCTTCATACAATAACGTTACACATGAAGGTTTAGGTTAAACCTACCCCAACAGCACAAGCGAGATGGCAGGGAACATCACCAAAATAACCAAACGAATCACATCAGAGACAATGAATGGTGCCACCCCGCGGAACATATCACTCAGCTTAATATGCGGTGCCATTGCCTTAATCACAAAGATATTCATCCCCATTGGCGGCGTAATCAAACCAAGCTCTACCGTCAATACCGCAATGATGCCAAACCAGACTGGGTCAAACCCTAACGCTAGAATGATGGGATATACCACGGGAATGGTGATTACCAGCATCGCGAGCGCATCCATGAATAATCCCAACAGGAAATACATGAATAAGATACAGATCAGCACAACCATCGGACTGACAGCTAACCCACCAATCCATGACGCCAACGAATAAGACAAACGCGATACCGAGATAAAGTACCCTAGTGCCTCAGCGCCTAAGAGCATAAAGAACACCACTGCAGAGAGCGCTAGTGTCTCAATTAATGACTGCTTTAAACCATCTAAACGCATGCCTTTAGCAAAGGCATAAGCCCAAGAGACAAACGCCCCTACTGCGGCGCCTTCTGTTGGGGTAAATAACCCAAAGAAGATACCAGCGATAATCACAATAAAGATAAAACTAAATGGGATCAGACCCGTCAGTGACAGTAGCTTGGCTTTCCAAGACGTTTTCTCACCACGTTTTGCTAAATGCGGTTTCCAGCGTACCATCACCATGACGGTAAGTGAGTACATCACCATACCGAGCATACCAGGTAGGAACCCAGCGATGAACATGTCACCTACTGACTGCTGGGTTAAGATGGCATAGACCAGTAGAGCAATACTGGGCGGAATCATAATACCAAGCGTACCACCAGCGGCTAAGATACCGCAGGCAAAGCCTGGCTGATAGCCGTACTTCTCCATTTGCGGTAACGCCACTTTGGTCATGGTAGAGGCAGTGGCGAGTGATGAACCTGAGATAGAGGCAAAGATACCGGATGAACCAATACCTGCAATACCAAGACTCCCCCTTACCCCGCCAAATATGGTTCGGGTGGCTTCAAAGAGTTTACCTGCCATGCCTGAGTGAGTCGCAAACACGCCCATAAGAATAAATAAGGGAATGGCACTAAAGTCATACTTTGCTAAGACATCGACTGGGATGTCTTTGAGCATTTGCAGAGCACCACTAGGCGCGGTGACCGCACCAAAACCGACTAAGCCTACCCCTAACATGGCAAGTGCAACAGGTACGCGTAAGACGACAAGCAGGATCATGACCACTAGGCCAATCGCACCGATAATTTCTGGACTCATGCGCCTGTCTCCTCGGCGTCAAAGAATTCGCCTGTCTTAAAGATGTTGATGGATTCGATCAATGAGCGAATGGCGATTAGGATGCTTAAGAATGCACTAACCATATAGATAGGCATCATGGATATTCGAAGGTCTTGGGTGACTTTGCCATACTCTAAGGCGTCAATGGCGCTCTCGTAGAGCCCCCATGAGAAGACGATGCCGATAATAAAGAAGCCCATCATAAAGATACCCATAAGGTAGCCTTTGATAGACTGTGGCATTTTCTGGGTGAAGACGTCGACGATGATTTGTGAGCGTTCGACAAACGCGGCAAAGGCAGCGAGTAATGCAAATAGCATAAAGTAGGAGACGATCTCTACACTGCCTTTGACGGTAAAGCCAAACTCACCGCCGGTGAGTTTGAATATGTAGCGTGCGACGACGTCGAGCATGGTGGTTAGGACAATGATGATGAGACTCACCCCACCGATAAACTGGCATAATCTAGAGATTAAAACGCTGAGCTTGACTAAAAATGCCATGTGACACCTCCAATTAGGTTAGACCTTACAGGCAGCACTGGCAGCTTTTGCTTTTTCATAGACACTATCAGCATCCAAACCCAAAGCATTAACATCCTTTAGATATTTTTGTGTTCCTCTTTCAAGTGGCCCTTTCCAGTCTGGATCATTTAATGGATCAGGAATTTCGATAATTTCATCACCTTTATCTTTAGCAGCTTGAATTGCCATTTGGTCATGTTTATCAAACACTTCACCGACCTTATTAGCTAATGCCATCCCTGAGTTTTTATCCAAAACTTGTTTTAGATCATCAGGTAAGTTGTCATATTTGTCCTTATTCATCGTGACCATAAGCGCTGAGCTATAGAAAGGAATATTGGTATGATACTTGGTAATCTCATCAATTTTAAATGCTGTTACTGCTTCCCAAGGGAAACTCAAACCATCAACAACGCCGCGCTGTAACGAGGTATACATATCATTAGCAGGTAAACCTACTGGCGAAGCACCAGCGCTTTCAATAATATCGCCAGCAACAGCTGAAGGACGGCGAATACGCATACCTTTCATGTCTTCAGGTGTTCGAATTAGCTTATCAGTTGTATGAAGCGCCCCAGGTCCAGCCCCGTACATAAATAATAAATGTGAGTCTTCGTATTCACCTGCTAAAGTACCGTCATCATATAAGGTCTGTAGCATACAGCCCATTTGGGTTGCTGAATTTGATAAACCTGGAAGTTCAGTAATCTGAGTCAAAGGAAAGCGACCGTTGGTATAACCATGCGCTTGTGAACCGATATCGATCGTACCTTTAGCAGCAGATTCGTAAGTAACGTCTGCTTTAGCAAGGCCCGCCGATGGATACAGCTCAACCTTTAGGCGGCCGTCAGAATCTGTTTCTATCTGTTTAGCCCAAGGCTCAAAGACTTCTTTACTGATAGATGAGGTTGCTGGCCAAAAATGCGAAAACCGTAGCACGGTAGTTTCTTGAGAAGTCGCTGATGAGCCATCAGTCGTATCAGCAGATTGGTTAGAACAGCCAAGAAGACTAATAGCGGCTAAAGCACCAATTGAAAAAAGAGGAGCTAACTTCATTATCAATTCCTTTTGATAATTATGAGAATAGGAGTAAGGTATTACGAGCAGACAATTTGATTCATCCTGGATTAAATTGGCTACAAGATTTAGATATATTTTTTACATACCTGTAATAAAAGAACAGTTTAAAATTAGCAGCTATAATGATAGAAGTCAAATCATTTTGAGCATATTATAAAGGATATATTCATATTATAAATATAATCTTAATACTTGAATTGTCTATATAGATAATAGTAAAAAGTAAGCAGAATAAAATAATTCCTCATAAAAAAGCTCTCAGCCTGCTACGCAGTTGAGAGCTTTTTTTGTAAATATCATATGAATATATAGAAACTGATATAAGCATTTAGATAAATAATAATAGCGATGAAGCGCTACTTTTCCATTTGCCACTTATCATCTACCCACACAGCATCGTTATCATCTAGATGTACATGCCATTCTGCATCAGTTACCGCAAGACGAATCTCAGTCAAACATTGTAGCCAATGCTCTAAGGTATACATAAGATCTTTTACATCCATACTAGCAGGTAGCTTTGTAGCTCCTGCTAATATGACCTCTGACTCACTATCATCATATGCATAGAGATCGAAAGTCTCTGCATCATCTGCATGCTTGAAGTTTTCATTATATTCATCGACTATTGACGCAACTTTCTCTTGCTCCTGTTGAGTCAAGAGAGTAGAACGTTCAGCAGTATAGTAGAGTGAAACTCCCATAATGTGCTCCAAAATAAATGAGAGATTGTAGATTCTAGAAGTGAATAAATAATATCATATCAAGCTGATTCGTAGGAAGGTTTGCGTTTTGACCGAAACATCTAGCACTAAACTTTCTTGCACTAAGCTTTATTACCAAACCGCGCACAAAGAAAAGCCCCTTGATACGTCAGTATCAAGGAGCTTTTCAAGGATAGAGAGCTGACGAACGAGAAGAGCACCGTTAAGGCAAAGCAAGAGCTATCTACCGGCATAGCCTTCCGTCTTGCGCTACGGACGACTGTCTCCCAGACAGTCGTTACTCCTTGCTCACCTTTAAATAGGATTTTCTGCGTAGATCATTAGGAATAAAAGATAGACACAAAGAAAATCCCCCGACAAGCTAATGTTGGGGGATATTTCAGAATAGAGAGCTGACGATGACCTACTCTCACATGGGCGAACCACACTACCATTGGCGCTACGAT
>NZ_JADQAM010000051.1:0-80402 GCF_022129405.1 Psychrobacter sp. Ps2
GAGTAAGTCATGGTCATTTATACTAATAATCGTTTAGTCGATTTATTTTATAACACTTTTATGGTCAGGTGACTATACTTTTGAAACATTTTTGGATAGCGTAACCTACATTCAAGAGCTATACCTGCACCCATAACCCCTACGCAGTTTACGGTATTCACTATCGTTTGTGCTTCAGTAGAGAATATATTACCCTTGACTTCTCTTATAGACATTAAGTATTACCTTGATTCTAATATTATATTTTATATTATTAAAATAACAATAGAGCATTTAAATTAATTATTTAGATTAAAGAAAATAATCCAAATCAATATTGTTGTTATTAATGTCTTTAAACCAATGATCAATAATCTTTTTTACTACTCTAATACGGAGCTTAGCTATCATGGGGTTCGGTAAAGATGTGTCCATTAAAAGATGAGTCAGCATTAACTGAGGACCATCAGGACCATCAACTAACGGTGTAGACCTAGACATAGCACCCTTATACTCTTCTTGTGTAAACGGACTTTCCTCTACAAATTTTTGAGCTTCTTCATTCCCTTGCGCTGCTCCTTCAAGTTCTTCTAAAATAAATTGATATGCTATATCTTCGTTGAGTATTTTTAAGGAAACCATGTCATAAATCATATCGACTAATGGTGAAAATGCATCTTCTATTATGTTTTCAAACTCAATTGCTGATACTTTACCACTGCTTAATGATTGGTAATTAGTATCTGCCTCATAAAGCTCTTTATAGTATCTACCAACTTTTATCGCAGTCGTTGGTAAGTCGTCATTTATAGGATCCCAAGTATAAGAGTAAATAAATGATCTACAAAACTGTGGTGTTACGGTTTCTCGACAAATAATACGACATTCCTCTTCGTTTTGTATATTGTCAATTAATGCATAATATAGTGCTTCATAAATAGAAGTACCTCTTTTTGCTGATGCAGTTATAACACTTCCAATTGTGTCTTCAAAAGATTCATCATATTTTTTGATAAAATCAATCGCATGCTCCCAAGATTTTTTTTGAAATTCTACTTGTTCTTCTTTGGAAATATCATTTCCTATATGAGCCATCATGGTAAAGTGTGATTGGTTAGCTATATCAAAATCACTTTTAGTACGTAGTCCTTGATGGTACAGTCCCGCTACAGATAATCTATGTGCATAAGCAATAGGCATCATAAGCTGTGGTTGATGCGTTTTTGAGCTTTTAACAAAGTTATCTATATCTCGGTTAACAGCTTGAAAGAATTCTAACTTATCATTGTTATTACTAATATCCACAAGTCCTATCAAAGGAGTTGGTTGTATTTTCTTTTTAAAAAAACCAAACATAATATATTTTCTCTCAAGTCAATCTATATGGATATACTATTTGTTATATAGTGTATTAAATACAAAAATGTTATAAGTTAAAATAACTCAACAGATATCCTCAATTATCATGACTTACTCCCTAGACTATCGCAAACAAGTTCTTAAAAGCTTAGCAGATGGCATGACCTTTGCCGAGGCAGCCTCTTTTTATGACATTAGTCCAACCACCATTCAAAAGTGGAAGAAACGGCTGCATAGTAAGAGCACTCGCAATGTTACGCCATCAAAAATACCGGATGATGCCCTACGCAAAGACGTTGAGCGTTACCCTGATGACTATCACTATGAGAGAGCAAGACGGTTCAACTGTACTGCCCCAGCCATTTGTGAGGCTTTAAAACGTCTTGGCATCAGTCAAAAAAAAGACCTTAGAGCATCCAAAAGCTTGCCCAATAAAGAGAGCGGAGTATCAGAGTAAGCTTGATAACTTTAAACAGCAAGGCTATCCCATTGTCTATATGGACGAAAGTGGCTTTGAGGCTGAAACCATTCGTCCTTATGGCTATGCACCGATAGGTAAACCCTGTATCGACAGCTACAACTGGCAGGCAAAAAAGCGAACCAACGTCATTGGTGCTCTATATAAAAAGATGCTGTTTGCGCTGGATTACTTTGAGCAGAACATTAACAGTAATATATTCTATCAGTGGTGCAAACAGACACTAATCCCAAGTCTTAAAACCAAATGCGTGATTGTGATGGATAACGCCAGATTTCATAAGAGCAAGCGCATTCAAAAACTACTGAACAGGCATGGTCATCGTATTCTATGGCTGCCGCCGTACAGCCCAGACTTAAACCCTATCGAGAAGAAGTGGGCTCAAGTGAAGTTTTTACGCCAAGGCTGGATGGAAAATGACTTATCTAAATTGTTTTATGATATTTGTTCTAGCCATAACACTTTTGCTTTGAACTGACTATACCCATAAATAGCAGCAGTTTTAATAACATATAAGGTTCAAAACTCTATTTCATCTTTTCCTTTGAGTATCGACTTATAAATAACTAGATATAGTGAGTCTTTTATAAATACTTAGATTAACACATGAAGTGCAATTTCAAAGAGCAGGTGAAAAGGAGGCTTAGATCCGCTAGCATCAAAGCTACTATCCACCGCCAAAGTGAGATTGCAACCATGAGCTATACAGATCTAAGCCTAGGGGAACGATATCAGATTTATGCCCTTAAAGGGGCACAACATAGTATTAAATTTATAATGGAAGCATTAAACAGAAGTCCAGGCACCATATCAAACCCCAACTCTGAGCTACCCACCTAGTAAAGTCCTAAAAAAATAATAACCTCTTAGAGCTATATTAGTTGTAGCTTTAAGAGGTTTTTTTGTGCTTAAAATAATCTGAAATATTTAAAGTCTATAACCATTCTACAATTTTGAGCACCATGACATTAAAGTGTTTGACACCTAAGTCATTATTATATAACATGAATTATATTCACTAATTAGTAAATAAACATGAAAAATATTAACTTTAAGCCAAGGCAAAAACTCATAGTTCCATGTAAAAGTACTTTACTTGTACATCGTTATGCTGAGACGGCTTTATCTGTTTGGCAGAGATTTAAACCTGAGCCTACCTACGTCAATATGGAATGTATTAATAAGTTCTATCGACCGCCACTTCGATTGATTGAAGGAGGAGATAATGCTTTTTATTTCTGCAATGAGTTCCAGAGGATTAGTCAGGTTTTAAGGTTAGAGAGTGATAGTGATTACCCGTGTTTAATTACGCCTGAAAGTATTAAAGATGTTCAGAAGCTGGCATGGATGGAAGTTATAAATTTAACGTTCTCGAAGGATATTCATCACCCTGATTTGTTTAATGCACTTAAAGGTACTGCACCTCAAAGCGTCATATGCCAACTAATGGGTATTAGATATCTGACTATAAAAGGCTATTGCCATTTTGCAGGTATCAGTCAGAGTAGTTATGAATATCAACAATGTAAATTTGCACTGGAAGAGCGTGTTCTAGGTATTCCTAAAAATATGAACTGGCTGAGTGATGTACCCTAATGAATATAAAGCAGTTTGATCACAGCGAATTACAGAAGGTTTTAGATCAGCTAGTACCACTTGATTCACCGCACTATATTAAAGTGCAAAATCTAATTATTAACCTTATTCAGATTAAACCTAGCTTTTGCCTTTACGTTGGTGAACATGCCAGCCTAGTTATGCCAGTATTTACATCGTCTGAATGTGAAACTATCGTAAGGTCAGTCATCAAGAGAAAAAAGATTGAGGATTGGGCAGTCACTTATATGCTGGTCTTGTTTTACCAGAAGTATGGTCAAGCACATATTGATAATGAAGCATGGCAGTTTATGAGTGCATATCTGCAAGTCATCATTATGATCGCCGTACGTAAGGATGACCACTCCGCCAAAGTCAATCAGCTAAGTGTGCGTCTAAGGATGGGTTTAAAGGACAATAACCCACAATCTGAGATTGTTAAAAAATTGATTAGTATTAATGCTCAACATGCTTCACTCACAGATGTATTAGCGGCGTTACGTCAATACGAAGCCCAAATCGGAAATGATGAAAAGTTAGGCAGGATCGTTAATAAAAAGCTGGCTGGTAAAATTAGCCAGATCAGACTTGCTTATGAAGTGGTTGCAGAGAACAAAGCGTTTGTAGGTAAAACCTATAGCAATTCACAAAACAATGATCTTAATAAAGAACACGCTAATAAGCGATACCTAGATAGTGATGATGAGCCAATACGAGTCACAATATTTGGCAGACCCCATAAAAATGATAACGTGGCGGACGCTGAAAATATTGCTGATGATGACCCGCCTGCGCTCCTAGACAATGATTTTAAACCCTCCAGTACAACCGCTAAATCTTCAGAACTACAGCAATGGAAGCTAAAAAATAATTATCGACATGCCCGCCGTAATCAGTTTTATTTTCCTACCAACCTACGTCAACTAAGCCTACTAAGCTATCAAGTGCTATTTGCTCGGGTGTGGCAGCTTTTTATTATTGTCAGTTATAAGCAGCGTCAGGTTTATGCGGTCATATTACTATCACTATTAAGTGGTCGGAAGATCCAAGACGTAATTTATGAGTTAGAACTGGATAAAAGTCAGCGCAAGTGGTTGAGTCATGATAACGGTTCGGCTGCTGATAGTTATGCTATGAGTAATACTATTAACGTAACTTCGAATCGTAGGAGCCACTTATTACCGCATCGTCAAAGCCATGATAATGAATTTAAATTACCTCTGCCAGCTAGGCTACAAGCAGTTATTGAAAATAAGTTTTTGGTGGATAGTGATGAAGTATCTGAAGTGCTGGCAAGCTTAAAAACGCAACTAGAGCTACCAGTGTTATCAAATCAGCATATTGACGCTTGTTTATATACAGTTATAAAGAATGAGCTGCAAGAGCCATTACATGCCGACATGATTACTGGGGTTGACGTGAAACACAGCTCGCCCTTGTATTACACCAGTATTGAGACGATAAGCTTAGAGAGGACCTACTACAGCGCTATACAGCTATTGACTGAATACTGTACTGCAGACAGCCAAGGTGAGCTGCGACAGCTTAGTATGTCTAGCACCAAAAGCAATCGATATAAAAAATATATCGGTAGTGACATGACTTTGAATACTGATATCTGTCAAAAGTTTTTTGATGAGCTTGCTGAGGCAGCTGAGAGTTATAACGGTCGATTAAAGCGGAACGTAAGCATAAGGCAGGACCGTTATATTGAGCAGTTTAATGCTTATAGTGTCTGGCTATGGCACATCATCTTTATTCAGACTGGGATTAGACCTGTAAAGCATGCGCCTGGGCTTTTAAATCAATTTGATTTTAGGCAGCGGCTGTTATGGGTGTCGGATAAAGAAGAGCGTCATGGACAAGGGCAGGGAAGGCTTATTCCTCTTAGTGATTTCTTAATCACAGCTATTCAGAATTATATTGAATATATCAAGCAATTTGCGGTCATGCATAATTCTATATATCCCAATGATCAATTTCCTATAAATAACGTTTTCAACTCTAGTCAGCCACTCATTCAGCTATTTAGTCAAAATCCCAAAGGGTTTGCCGGTATTACGCCTAGTAAGGTTCGCTATCAGATAAAACATTTTTTTAGTCACCAAGATAATTGGCTAAGACATCAATTACGTTCACTACTAACGAATAGGTCTCCTGAGCATTTGATCTGCGCTTTATATGGTCATGAACATCCCGATCAGGAAGCTATGCATCCAATGTCGTCATTATCCATTAATGAGCTAAAAGAATTATCCGCTGACTTAGATAAAGTTGCTATTCGGCTTAACCTACGACAAGTTAAGGTGAATATATATGGATAATGCGGTTGCCCATCAGTTAAGAGAAGAAAATAAAAGTAAAAGTCATGAAGCTATCAAAAATGAGGCTAAGGTTTTGATAGCTTCGTATGTTGATGACAATCACATACCCACAGGGACAGATCTAACTGAATATTATCAAGCTATCGATAGTGTACTTGAAATGCATTTTGATACTGCGCATACCTATTATCTAGCTAGACAAGGGTTTTTAGAATATATACGGAGTTATAACAAAGCTCATGAACTGAATCTAGATGAACCAGTTGTGCCAGTCATAGCAGAGCGCGATAATTTAACAATATCTTATGATTGGATGGTGAATGGCACTCAAGTGAGTCATGCTAGCCAGCAGATGATTGAAATATGGCAACGAAAAAAAAGGTTCTCAAACAATGATTTTATTGAGTCGGCGCTCTACTGTAGCGTGATGTACGGGGGATTAGATGACATAGATGTGTTAAAAGCACTTTATCAATGGCTCCTAGGCGAACGTGAGATATACCAATTGCAGGTACCAGCAACTGATGAGTTACCAGGTTCAGGTATCGACCATGAGAGTTTGGCGCTAATCTTGCTAAGTATTGATGATGACAATTACGGTTGTTCTCATACGCAAGGTCATACTTCAGGGGATATATCTGATACAAGCTTACAGCGCTATGTCGAGTACATACCTGACGATATGACACTTTGCTTTTTATATGCGCTAAAAGATAAAAAGTTAAAAAAAGAAGGTGTGAAATCGTTTGAAACCATTATTAATGAGATTTGTAAGAAGCTAAAACTACAGAATAAAGATAAAAGTAAACCACATTTATCACAATTAATAAAATACGCTGACTATCATTGGCGGCAGATGAAGGGGGGCGATATAGACACTGCGCTGGCTATTGTTAGACAGGGCAGGATTAAAACGACGGGCTTAACTACAAATAAGCTTATTAATTATAATCAAGAGGTGTTTAAATCAAACCCACAGCCGCTTACTTGGTCAGAGTTGTTTGTAGCAAGTTATTCGGGATCAGACAAAAAAAGCACCAATAGTAGGGATTATCCAAGCTTTAGTAAGAATCTTATTAAAGAGGTTCAAGATGCCCTTAAAGGTAGTAAAGCATCCGCTATTATACAAGTAGAGCTGTTACAGCAGGAGTTAACCCAACCCAACGCCATGCGTCTTTTAGGATGGGTAAAGAGCTTATTGAATGATAGCAATAACAGGTTAGATACCATCAGTAAATATCTGGGATGTATTGGTCGGGATTGGCTGATGCTAACAATGGATGAGGAGCTTGATG
The DNA here is from genome assembly GCF_022129405.1 of Psychrobacter sp. Ps2. NCBI lineage: Bacteria > Pseudomonadati > Pseudomonadota > Gammaproteobacteria > Moraxellales > Moraxellaceae > Psychrobacter > Psychrobacter sp. Ps2. The sequence goes on from NZ_JADQAM010000051.1 coordinate 7,032, forward strand.
AATGGTCTGATGAAGACTTTGAAGCTGTATATGAGGAGATTATTCAAAGTAAGATTAAGGATGGAAGAAAGCATTCTATTTTGCACAAAGACTCAGGCTTTGGTGAAGGCAATCTAGATACGGATGATGATTTAGTTGGCTGTGCAGACGATGTGTTAAGTCAAGGTAGTCTCAATGTCTTGAATAATGAGCATCTAAGCAAAAATAAAGTTTCATATCTGGATAAGCTCAAAGATACTCAAAAATTTACTTACGGCAGACTACGAGCTTTTCATGATTATCAGCGAACACACTACGATGCTCCATATGTGTATTTTCCATGGGGTAATAAACGCCAAGTGGTAAATGCTAACATGATATCGCCTCGGATATATCATGCGATGAAAGAATATATAGTTAACTCAGAGCTAGACCTTGAGCAAAAAAGATTATGTTTACTAATCTTGAGTCTTGCATACCGAACAGGAATGCGAATTAAAGAACTTATCGGTATTAAAGTCGGTGATATAGCAGATATCTATACTGATGAGCATGGACAAAGAATAGAGCAGCCACAAATATGGCTAAGACCAAATCGCTATCGGAGATTGAAAAGTAGCAGCGCAAGTCGCCTTATAGCGGTTAACTGCCTACTTAAGAAAGACGAGCTAAAACAATTTACTCAGTTATATCGTCAGCAGAAAAGATTGAAGCGTCGTTACTTGTTTTCTCAAGGTTCAGGTGATCAGCCGTTACCCAGTGTGGTTTTTAGTAATCTCATGAAGTTAATTTGGGATAGATTGCTAGGAGAGCACGACTTCACATTTCATAGCTTTCGGCATACAGCTATTAGTCAGCAGGCGTTAGTATTAAGTAATTCGCCATTGGCACAGGTAATGACTGATTATGATAATGAGCAGTGTGGGAGAGTTATTGAAGGTATCCTTGGCTATCACAAGTATCAAGGCACTTGGTTTGGGCTAGCTAGCTTGGCAGGGCATTTAACGTGCGACACAACCTTCGAGCATTATATTCATACTGCTCATCTGCTGGCAGGGGAGCGGCTGAGTAACGCTTGCTTGGAGCTACCTATAACAGTTTTAGAGCTAATAACAGGACTAGATTACTCTATCATTTATAGGCAAGACAAAACTGCCTATGATGCAACGACAAAGACGGTGCAGTTAGATAAGATAAGATCATACTTTCTTAAAAAAATAGCTGTTAATAGAACTCCATTATTTAAGAATATAGATGAACCTAATAGCAATGCTATCCAGCAACTGTTAAACCGTAACTTAAATGGATTTAATGAGTCGAATATAAATTCAATTTTCATTCATCCTAAATATGCAGACGTCATAGGTTTTCTGGAGGAATTGCAGAAGTTAAGCATAAACTCTCGAGATGAGATGTTACCTGAGACTGCTATTAGACATGGCATAAATCTGACTGAAGCTCAGTCTATGTATCATCGCGCTAGAAAGATATTTGATGATGATAGGTTGTTATTAGGTAGACCTAGAGGTAGTGAAAATCAGGCAACGTTAATTAGAGCATTAAATAGAGCGTATCAGATGTCTATAAACAATCCCGACCAGTTGAAATTATTTATTAAGATATTTATTTTAAAACAAAATCTTAAACCTGCATCAATACATTTTGGCATCAAGCAAGAGCAATTACAGCTATTGCTTGATTTCATGGCGGTAGGCTGTCAGCTTATTGATTCATCCCAATGGCAGATTAGAGCATCAAGTAAACAAGCCGTTATTGATCTAAAAAAGAGCCTTAGAATTGATAAGCAAGTAAGAATAGGGTCGCGTCAAAATTTTCACGGGTACGATGTACGCGTCATAGAAAAGAAGCGTAAAAGGTCTGATAAAAATATGGCTAAGACGGATAATTATGACGCTTCATCAGGTGTATTGAGATACCTAGGTTATCTGTTGATGGTGTTGGTGGAATTCTAAAGGCTATAGATTTTGTTTGGTTTATATATGCAAATATATGACAAGTGAAGTGTTTCTTTATATAAGTTGTTTTATAAAATCGCTTTGTGTCATGCCAGCATGCTGACAATAGAAAGACTCTATTGAGTTTAAGGCTTCTCTTAATTGCCGCTGTGACACTTGGATATACTGTAGGGTAACATCATCGCTTGATTTAGCTTCACGATGATTGAGCAAGCGTTTAAGGACTGGATAGCTGATGCTAGAGTGATTAGCTACCGTTCCAAAAGTGCGGCGCAAATCATGTGGCGTAATATACAAGTTTGCTTGATTACCTATGGTTTTGTAACTGCCGCTTAAATCTTTTATATGATCATCGCTGGCTTGCAAGTCACTCGGAAATACCCATCGCTTGCCAGCGCTTAATCTGAATCTTTCTTTAAGCAGAGCCTGTAAAATATCACTAGTAGGCATATGATAATCAGAACCGTTTTTTGTATCTTTGAATACTATTCTGCCAGCTTTAAGGTCGACGTCAGACCACTTTAAGGGCTGTGCTTCATTTAAACGCACACCAGTGAACATAAAAAGCAGCATGATATCTCGTGCATTATTGCTATGGGGCGCTTGCATGTGTGAGCTTCTATCAACATAATTTAAAAGTGTTTTGAGGTACATACCTAAATATTCTTCTTCAACATGTCTAGTACGCGGCTTAACTATATTCCAATCTTTCTTGGCGTTAAGTATGCGTACTGGTTGCTCTTTAATTAAAAAGTCTTCGTTATCATCTAAAAAGCTATCACGGCAATAATTCCAAACTGACCTTAGAGCTCTCATAGTTGCGTTAGCCTGAGCTTCACTATGTTTACTTATCTCTTTATGCTTATCACTTACCATTGACTTAGATATATCGTTTAAGGATACATCTAGCCAGTCTTCCAGCTTCTGTAGTATTTGACGATCATAAGTGGTAATAGTGCCTTTAGCTAAACTAGTCTTTGCTGATTTAAAGTAGGTATATGCATCTCTCAGTGTTGGTACATTATTAGTCTTATCTTTAGTGTCTTCCAAGATCTCATGAAGCCCGTCATAAACATGCATACCTTTTTTTATGTTTGCCATCATTATGCTGGCTTTCTCACGCGCTTCGGTTAGCGTAATCAAGTGCGTTTCTTCTACTTCGTCTCTATACAGCTTTCCATTGATGCGCTTATGTAATGTATAGCGCTTTGACTGCTTGCCTACACGTAGCGCAAAACCAGTTAGTACATCGTCCATATAGGTTTCAGTGCCTTTATCGGTATAGTCTACTGAATCAACAAGTTTTTTGGTAAGTTTAGCTTTCATATATCACCCATGTAGCAGTATATAACCATAGTGTTATTAGTCATCATACTTTAATTACTACAAGGATCAAAGTATCAAGATAGTATCAAAAAATTAATTACATCAATGTATTTACATAAAATTTAAGCAATAAAAAACCCTTACAAGCCAATGCTTATAAGGGTTTGAATTTGGTGGGCCCAGTAGGACTTGAACCTACGACCAAAGGATTATGAGTCCTCTGCTCTAACCAACTGAGCTATGGGCCCTAACGTTAGACGCACAATGATACCTGATTTTTTTAATTTTTCAAGCAAAAGATAGGCAGTAATCAAGATATTTTTTATTGAACCATACTTTTGTATTACAGGTGACCACCAGCTATGGTTAGACTACGACCTCCATCCACGGTGATGATCTCTCCTGTGACATAATTTGCCTGCACAAGATACAGTACGCTATGAGCAATCTCATCAGGTTGGCCTATTCGCCGCATAGGGATAGCATCGATGATACTTTGTTGCTGCTCATTATCAATAGCTTGGTCGCTAGTAGGGTCGGGCAAAATGTTGACTCCAGGAGCAACCCCGTTGACCCTTACTTCAGGTGCCATCTCTAGCGCTAGCGACTGTACCATCATTCGATGCGCAGCCTTTGCCATGTTGTAGACAGTGTAGTTATTAAACGGTCTATCATGCGCGTGTATGTCCAATAAGCTAATAATGCAGCCTTGTTGTTGCCTAAGATAAGGTAATAGGGCTTGGCTCAGTAATAAAGGGGCCTTGGCATTGGTCAAAAGCAACTCATCCCACTGTGCATGATTGATACTACCGAGTGGGCTAGGATAAAACCGTGAGGCATTATGCACCAGTACATCAAGCTGTCCAAACGCCTCTACGATATTTTTAACAAAGCTGTCTAAAGCTGTTTTATCATTAACTATTGTCAAGTCAGCAACGATAACTTTTGCACTATTAGCACGGATGTCGTTCAGATAGTCAGCTAAGTCATTAGCGTTTTGTTCACTACGGTGACAATGAATAATGACGCGGTAACCTTGCCTATGAGCTGCTTTAACAATAGCCGCCCCAATACGCCTAGCACTACCTGTGACAAGCATCACTGGCGCTTGGTTATTCATATTTTCTGCTTGGTAGGCATTAGTTTCTTGGTCCATAGCAATACTACTTTTTTCTCTAGTGCGCTTGTCTATATCATTGTTGCGCTTGCAAGTGTTCAATCCTGCTTTGGCGTAAGGCTGCACCAATAGCGGGGCCTTTAAGGTTTGGCGTAATGTCAGTCATACCGATGGCGTGAAAGCTATTTAGTGCTAACATCATTTGGCGATGCTGTGTTGCTAGCTGTAACACATGACTGCACACTAGCAGTTGAGAGAGCTTATCAGGCTCCTTATGTGCACCGCAGGCTTGGATTAGATCGATTTTTTCAGACGCATTTAGGCTGTTTATTGTGCTTAGTTTGTCTGCTTGCTGAGTGAATAAAGTCGCAAACTGAGTATGTATTTTTGGGACTTTGGCTTTATTACCGATAGCGTTAATATTTTTTATAGCGGTTGATACGTTAGACGTAGACTCAGAGTTTTCGCTATTAAATAGTGATAAAGACAGGCTAGTCATTAGTAGCGCCCAGCGCTGTGATAGGTTTAAGTGCATCTGTCCTGCAAAATATAATGCAGTCTGAACTGTTTCCCTTATTTGAGCATCATCCCAAGCGTTATGCAAAGGCGCGAAATACTCTGTGAGTGCACCAATTTCAAACAGTTTTTGCCAATAGACTTGCGGTGATAGTTGCATAGTCGCACGGCTTGACTCTTGCCAGATACGCTCGGCGCTCAAGTGAGCCAGCTCTCCTGTATCAACCAATTGACGCATCAGCGTTAAAGTGTCATCCGCGATGGTAAAGCCCAAATCGTAGTAACGGCTATAGAAGCGTACTGTTCGAAGTACACGTAATGGGTCTTCATTAAAAGCACTGGACACATGACGCAATGTCTTACTTTTTAAGTCTTGTAGTCCGCCATAGTAGTCGATGACTTGTCCATTAATCGGGGTATCATCGGTTAAGCTGGTAACTTCGATTGCCATCGCGTTGATGGTTAAATCACGACGGCGCAAGTCATCCTCTAGACTAACATCAGGGCTGGCATGTACGCTAAAGCCTTTGTAGCCTGAGCCTTGCTTGCGCTCTGTACGTGCTAATGCATACTCTTCATGACTGGTCGGATGCAAAAACACAGGAAAGTCAGCGCCCACTTGTTGAAACCCTGCATCAATCATCTCTGCCAAAGTAGCGCCAACGACGACAAAGTCCTTGTCCTTGATAGGGCGTTTAAGCAGTCGATCGCGTACAGCACCGCCTACGAGGTAAATTTGCATAGAAGCCTCTTGTTATTATCGAGCTTTATATTGCTAGCCCAATTTTTATAAATCAAAAAAACAGCCAATGCTCTATAAGTTGCATTGACTGGTTTTAGTATAGCAGAAGGGCTCTGTCAATGGATGACAGAGCCCTTCTTAATATAGTCAATCCTCTATAAATTGAGTATGGTGTCAGCCTCGCTCAGTCTACTACTCGTAGTACTTTCACTCGGCTTCCTTGCATCCAAATTAACTTGAACCGACTACAGTGCATTCATACTGGGTATGATATATGACTATTTTTCGTTTTCTAGGTCTTGCGCTTCAGTAACGGTCAATGCAGTCATGTTGACGATACCACGTGCTGTCGCTGATGGCGTCAAAATGTGTACCGGCTTATTAGTACCCAATAAGATAGGGCCAATAGAAGCACTGCCAGTCGCTGTTTTAAGCAGGTTGAAAGCGATGTTTGAGGCATCAAGGGTTGGCAAGATAAGCAAGTTCGCTGCACCTTTTAACGGGCTTGATGGCATATCGTTTAGACGAATATTTTCGTTAAGCGCAGCATCTCCTTGCATTTCGCCTTCAAATTCAAAGTCGACGTTCATATTGGTCAATAGCTCATGAACCTTACGCATTTTGACAGCGCTAGCACGATCTGAAGCACCAAAGTTAGAATGAGATACTAGCGCAACGCGTGGCGTGATACCAAAGCGACGTAGCTGATCCGTTGCCAAGACAGTCATTTCAGCCAATTGCTCAGCTGTTGGGTCTTCATGGACATAAGTATCAGCGATAAAGATGTTACGATCTTGCATGAGTACGGCATTCATTGCATAGAAGTCGTTCATACCTTGTTTTTTGCCAATGACGCTTTCAACGTATTTTAAATGCAATTGGTAATGGCCAAAGGTACCACATACCATGCCATCTGCCGCACCATTTTCGACCAGTAAAGAACCAATCAAAGTCGTCTTACGGCGAACATCACGACGAGCAAGCTCGATGCTTACACCGCGGCGTTTGTTTTTCTCGTAGTAGCCCTGCCAGTAGTCTTTGTAGCGAGGATCGTCATCAACGTTGACAATGGTAATATTCTCGCCAGCTTTTAGACGTAGGCCTAGCTTTTTGATATTGGCTTCGATAACTGACGGGCGACCAACCAAGATAGGTTGTGCTAGCTTCTCATCAACGACGACTTGCACAGCAAGCAAGATATTGTTGTCTTCACCTTCACAGTATACGATACGTTTTGGATCGGCTTTAGCACGAGCAAAGATTGGCTTCATTACAAACGCTGAGTTATAAACAAACTCAGACAGACGCTGACGATAGGCTTGCATGTCATCGATCGGTAGCGTGGCAACGCCTGAATCCATCGCTGCTTTGGCAACAGCAGATGCGATTTCAATGATTAGATTTGGCTCTAGAGGGCCTGGGATTAAGTAGTCACGACCAAAGCTCTGCATCTTTTCGATGTTTCTAGCGCTGGTAGTTGGAGTGGCTTCGACGTGTGCCATCGCAGCGATTGCTTTTACGCAAGCGACTTTCATCTCTTCGTTAACAGTGGTCGCACCAACATCTAATGCACCGCGGAAGATATACGGGAAGCATAGCGCGTTGTTTACTTGGTTTGGATAGTCTGAGCGACCAGTTGCCATGATGACGTCTGGACGTACCGCATGTGCCAATTCTGGCATGATTTCAGGTGTTGGATTGGCAAGTGCAAAGACGATAGGGTCTTTTGCCATACGGCGAACCATATCTTCTGATAGTGTACCTGGCATTGATAAGCCTAGGAACATATCGACATCGTCCATGACTTCTTCGATAGAAGTAGCCGTGATATCACGAGCATAACGCTGTTTGGTTTCATCAAGGTTTTCACGGCTAGTACTGATGATACCGCGTGAGTCTGAAACAATAATGTTGTTCTTATTAACGCCAAGCGCGCAAATGATATCTAAGCAAGAAATGGCCGCTGCGCCTGCGCCTGAACAAACAATTTTAATCTCTTCGATTTTTTTGCCAGTAATCAACAAAGCATTTAGCATGGCTGCGGCAACAATGATTGACGTACCATGTTGGTCGTCATGGAACACAGGAATGTTCATGCGCTCACGTAGTACGCGCTCAATTTTGAAACATTCTGGTGCTTTGATGTCTTCTAGGTTGATACCACCAAAAGTAGGCTCAAGGGAGGCAACCGCTTCAATGAATTTGTCTGGATCGTTTTGAGCAATTTCAATATCAAAAACGTCGATACCTGCGAACTTCTTAAATAGAACGCCTTTACCTTCCATAACTGGTTTTGATGCCAATGGACCGATATTACCCAGACCCAATACAGCAGTACCGTTAGTGATAACACCAACTAGGTTATTACGTGCCGTGTATTTAGACGCAAGTTTCGGATCTCTCTGGATCTCAAGACAAGGTACAGCAACACCTGGAGAGTAGGCGAGTGCTAAATCACGTTGGTTGGCTAGCTGCTTAGTAGGGGTTACCGAAATTTTACCTGGGCGTGGAAACTCATGGTAATGTAAGGCAGCTTGTTCAAACTGCTCTTTTTCTGTACTGAGGTTATCCGTATTCGAAGTGGTATCGTCATTCATAATAATTGCCATGGTTGGAATAAATTGGAATAAATTAAATGGTGATAAAAAACAACGTCTAACCCTCCAAAGATCATTGAATGATAATAATTGAAAGGTATAAAAACGTTAAACGACTCACGACCATCAGAATCATGGTCGGCGATCAAAGATCAGGTCAAAAAAGCAAACTAGCTAAAATATTCATTCTAGCATTATTGCCAATTCACTGCCTAGTCAACAACGGTGAATTATGCGAATAATATAATAAAATGATATTCGTTATTTATCTTGTTGATAATGCCAAAAAATGCAGTTGTATATCAACCTAAATTTCATAATATTTCACAATATTACAGAATTGAAAGGTGCTAAGACGAGCCACTACTAAGATGAGCAGCTACTAAGACGAGCAACTGATAGGCATCTGCGGTGTATCCGGTGCAGGCGTACTGCTATCTAGATCATTAGCGATATCTTGCACGCTATAAGGGTTGGCTAATAAACGAAACACCCGATCAACTTCTTCAAACTGACCTTGCTCTGCGGCAGTAATTGCACGCTGCGCCATGCTATTACGAAGAACATAAACAGGATTGTTGGTTGTCATGTCGTTAACTACCTGCTCAAGTGACAGCTGCTCGATCTGTGCCAGATAACGTGTTGACCAGTCTTGCCATACTTGTTGCGCATCGCTGCTTAATTCAGTGGTCATAGTAGCCAGTAGCTTTTGCTCATAAGGATGATCTGCTGGTGCGACCAAACCGAGTAGGGCGCGGAAGCTATTGGTATAGTCGAGCAAGTTGTCTTCTAATAGTGTCAACCATTCAAAGGCCAAGCCGAGGCTTTCTCTTTGATGCGGTAAGCCAAGCTTGCGGCACAGACCTTGCTGATAATGCTGCATAAAGGTTGCTTCGTAAGGTGCTAGGCAGTCAGATAAAGTCTCACGAGTAACGCCTTCTAGGCGCATAAAGTGTGGCAGCCAAACGTTTAGATTCCAATGCCCAATAGCAGGCTGATTCTGATAAGCGTAGCGACCCGTATGGTCTGAGTGATTATTAATCCATGCAGGATTGAAGCGCTCCATAAAGCCAAACGGCCCGAAGTCCAAAGTACTGCCTGTGATAGATAAGTTATCTGTGTTCATGACACCGTGAGCAAAGCCAATCAATTGCCAATCAGCAATCATACGAGCCGTACGTTCAACCACTGCGGTCAAGAAGGCTAAGACAGGCGTTTCGCTATCGCGGCACTCTGGATAGTAAGTGTCAATCATATAGTCAGTGAACTCACCCAGTACATCAGGGGCAAAGCTGGCAATCCATTCGACATGACCTAAACGAATATGACTGTCTGCCACACGCATTAGTGCTGCACCTGCTTCGATACGTTCACGGCGCACTCTCGTATCAGATACCACAAACCCCAGAGCGTTAGACGAGGGGATGCCAAGCTGGGTCAATGCATGACCGCACAGGTACTCGCGAATGGTACTACGTAAGACTGCGCGTCCATCACCCATACGTGAATAGGGTGTCAAGCCAGCACCCTTAAGATGCAAGTCTTGTGGATGTCCACCATTATCGAGTACCTGCGCCATGAGTAAACCGCGTCCGTCGCCCAATTGCCCAGCCCATTGCCCAAACTGGTGACCAGCATAGGCCATTGATAGTGGTTTAAAATCAGCTGGCACGTATTGTCCGCCCAATATCTCAACCCAATTAGTCATCAGGTCTTCGTCGTTTGTCCAGCCTAACTGCTGTGCAACTTGATTATTGAAGTGACCGGCACGAGGATTGTCTAGTGGCGTCGGTGGCTGCTCATGATAAAGGCGCGTGTCTAGGTTGACGTAAGTGTTTTGATAACGCATACAGGCCGTTTCCATTAAAATATAAAAGTGAGAATGTCACTATAGCATAGCTCTCATATGGCATCGTTGCACTCTGTCCGTCTCTTGTAATATCTAGACAAAAAATAAAATTATCGGTCTTTAATTAACTGAATATGATGGATGAGATGGTTATTGTTTTTGGATTAGAGAAAGCAATGGTTCAGCCAATGTATTTGACCATTTATTATGATAATAAAATCATTAGAAGTAGCTGTAATGACATAATCGATAAAGTATAAGCAAAAAAATCCCCCTATCTAGGACGGATAGGGGGATGGAGAAGCTTCAAAATTATAAAATAAATCAGAGGTTAATTAAGCCGCTTTTTCGTTCGCGCCAATAGAGCGGAAAGCAGTTTTTAGATTGCTGTTATGCTCAAGGATTTTCTGTTCAATTTTCGCATAATCATGCTTTAGCTTATCATCAACTTCACGTAAGCGATCAGCACATTCTATTTTTTTCATTTCAATAGTTTGAGCTTTCAGTGATTGCCATTCTTCGACAGTTTGTTTAAATGCATCGTATTCAAACTTAATGCGGTCTTGGAAGCTCTTCATCGCATGAGGAAGATCAAGCCCAGTGCTTGTGGCTGTATCGATCTGCTGTTGTGCTGCTTTGAACTGCATTTGCACTTCGGCATGCTTAATAGTCGTATCATCAACAGTACGCAAATCCGTCGTTAAACCGATTTTTGATAAACCAGCAATCAACCATTTTGTTGGATCATATTGCCACCATTTCACGCCATTACGATAATCATACTGGAAGAAATGATGATAGTTATGATAACCCTCGCCCCACGTAAAGATAGCTAAGAAAAAGTTATCACGAGCACTATTAGTATCCGTATAAGGACGTGTACCAAACATATGACATAGCGAATTGATGAAGAAGGTGAAGTGATGAGTTAATACCAAGCGCAGCAAACCAGCGATCAGTAAAGTACCCCAAACATCACCAATGAGCCAACCAATAGCAGCAACCATACCAACATTCATGGCAACTACCCACAAACCATAATATTTATGCTGAATCTGTAAGACTCTGTCTTTGGTCAAATCAGGAATGTTTTTATAATCAAATTTACCGCTAGGGTAGTTGCGTAGCATCCAACCAATATGGCTGAACCAAAAACCACGCTGTGCTGAATATGGATCGTCCAAACGATCATCTACATGACGATGGTGAGTACGATGTCCAGAAACCCAATCAAACGCTGAGCCTTGTACGGCTAAGGTTGAACCTAACAATAAAAAGTTTTTGACAATAGGGTGCGCTTTGTAAGCACGGTGCGATAGCAGACGATGGTAACCCGCCGTGATACTGATACCTGTCCATACCATAAAGGCACCAAACACACCCCAAACAGGAGCGCTAACTTCATGAGTCCATAGATACCATGGCGTAATCACAGCAGCAGCAATTGGCGTCGCTACTAAAATAGCCGCTGGAATCCAGTTAATTGGTGCTTTGGTAAATTCAAACTCACGCATATCAATGCTTTGCTCTTGCGCAGAAAGATCCGCTTGCTCAGAAGCTTTCGCATAATTGCGTTTTGCAACAGGCTGCTCATCAAGCGCCATTTGCGCTTTTTTCTCATCGAAACGAGTTTTAAAACGCGTTACTTGAGTGCTGGCGGTCTTTACAAGCGTATCACCAGATTTGATAGCGAAACGTAAGCCTTTAAGCGGTAAGCCAAGTGCTTTTTTTGCAATCATATAATATCCCTAACGGTATTAATTTAAGCCACCATAGTACCTTAAAAAGCGTGTAAAGTGAACACTTATACACTATAAAAATATTGCTAAATAACAATAACTTGTATGGATTATAGAATGTATTGATCAAAAATACGAGTGACTTATCAGACATGAAGGAGAAGTGTAACAAGAAGGGTAGATATGTAGGAAAGAATGCGTTTATCAAAAAATGATTAAATATCAAAAAAGTACGGATAACTCGGTCAAGGCAACAGCAAATGGCTTGGAAAATCCGTAATGATGACATCAGTCTCCCATTTGATGAGCTGCTCAATGGTGGGAATATCATTGACCGTCCAAGCACTTACGGGCAATCCATAACGGTGGCTATGCTTGATGACGGCTTGGGTCAAAAGCGGATAATGAATGCCCAGTTGAGTACAGCCGAGTTGCAATGCGGTATTGGTCGCGCTTGCCAACGCTTCTGGCGTACGAATAAGCAAGCCGCGAGGCATATGAGATAATAGTTTGTGACGTTGCAAACGGTTGTGTAACTCGACATCGAAGCTCGTCAATACAACTGGTAAGCTGGCAAGAGGTGTATCAATAAATGCCTGCCGAAGCGCTGCAATCAATACTGCATAGTTGGTACGGCTATGCGTTTTAATTTCAAGCTCAATAACGTTAAACCCGCTAAGCGCAGGTGCCATGCTCGCCAATGTCATAATGGGTTGACCAAACTGCAATTGGCATTGAATCTCAGTCAGTTTTAACTGGTCAATACGTGATTGCCGACCGCACATACGCTCTAAATCATCGTCATGGAATACGATTAAGTGACCATCAGCGTTTAGTTGTATATCAAACTCTACGCCCGCTAAGCCTCTTGATTTGAGGTTTTGAGAGTATTGAAAGCCTGAGAAGGTATTTTCTAACGCCTCACCGCGTGCGCCTCGATGACCTAGTAATAATGTATCTCTAAAATTTATCATATGCACCAATTATCGATGATTTTATGCCCAATCATATAGCGTCATATCAATGACGTCTAACAAAAACTGTGATGCAATCCGTAGTTTTATAAATATGACTTCTTAGGGACTAAACTTGACAATGTTTGTTATGTTTTTGCAACCAAACGCAGGTTTTTTCCACAATGAGGGGCACTATTTGTATATCCATGGGCTACACTAATGACCATTTGATTTAAACACCGTATAATGATGTGGTTTTCATATCTGTAGCAGCTAGCGTTGCGATTTGAATGTTGAACACTGTCAGTCAGTGGCGGTACGAACCTGTAAATTGGGAGTAGAGTTAGTATGAGCGTAGCAAATATAAGTTTGAGCAAGTGGCATAAAGTTGCTGGGATTGGATTGGTATGTGGTTTGGCGCTTGCAGGCTGTGATCGCTCAGATAAAGAAGACACTACTGAGCAGGCAGAGCTAACAGAACAAGAGACGGTCGATGCTGAAAATAGCGTTGCGCCTGCGATCAGTTGTGATGATCCTATGGTGCAAGATCGCCTTAAGTCAGCTCTGAAAAATACGCTCAATCAACAAGCACAGTCATTGGCTGCCAATTATGCAAATGATGCTGAAATCAGTTTAGCAAATGGTGCGGTTAGCGAAAAAACCAATGGTGTTGTCATTGATGTTCAAAACGCTGCCATCTTGCAACAAGCCAATGAAAACGGTATGACCACTTGCCAAGCAAGTGTCAGCATGACGCTACCAAGTGAAGACTTGTATCAAGCCAGTCAGGTACAAGCGGCCAATAATCAGCCAAGTCTACAATCGCGTTTAGCGCAAGACAATATCCGTATTAATAACAATATGCTCGTTGATGACGCGTTTACTTACATCGTCGGTACTCAAGGCGGTCAAGTGCGTACGCGTATTGCAGGTCAGCCTGCTTTGATTACTGTCGTTGCAGATGTGATGGCAGGTTCTGTATTCAAAACGGCAATGGATGAGCAACGTGCCCAACGTGCTGCTGAGCGCCGTGCAACGCAGAACAACGATACTACTACTCAAACAGCGCCAATCCGTCAGCCAAGAACCGTAACGCCAGTTGAGCCAATTCGTCCAACTGAACCTACGCCGCCACCAACCATTAATAAACCTGCTGAAAGTCAGAACAGTTCGACTGCAAACACCCAAGCAGCAGCTGCCGAGCCTAGTAAGCCCGCCACACCAAAAGCCGTGCCTAAAGATGAAACCATCGATATGGTCATCATTGAAGACAACAGCGCGACTTATTAGTTTGTCATGGTAATAAGAGGTAGCGATATCCAGTAGAGCCAATTGCTATTGCTGAATAATAAAAAACCCCGCAACAATCGTGTCGCGGGGTTTTTGCGTTTAAGCTCTTTATTGCTAAATACTTAGTTTGTATTATTGACTGTCAGTGAACGTCTTCAATGCTTGACTGTCCCACAATACCTCAGAGACCTTTTCTGGGTCTGTACAAAAGCGTGCAGCGACAAATAACCAATCAGATAAGCGATTGATAAAGGTGACGGCAGTACTGCGAATCGCTTGTGGACGCTGCTGCTGCAATATCACAGCTTGACGTTCAGCGCGGCGGCACACACTACGCGCCACGTGTAACTGACTGACCAATATAGAACCTGTGGGCAGAATAAAGTCTTTTAGCGGTGGCAATGTGGCATTTATCATATCTATTTGCTGCTCTAACCATTCAATATGAGTGGTATTAACTCCTTCATATTCTGGCATGGCAAGCTCGCCGCCTATATTGAATAACAAGTGCTGAATGATGACCAAGGCTTCAGAGAACTCTTTCTCTATAGATTGCCCTTTATTGTGCTTTAGTTGCGCACGTACTAAGCCGATATGCGAGTTGAGCTCGTCGATGTCACCCATGACGCTAAATAGATCGTCCGCTTTACTAAGGCGGCTGCCATCAGCCATACCAGTGCTGCCATCATCTCCAGTACGTGTGTATATTTTGCTTAAGCGATTGCCCATCTTTACATCCTTAACGGTTTTTATGATTGAATAGCGTTAGTTGCACGCTCATTGTAGTATTTTACGCCTGTTTTCGCTAAGATAATGGGTTACGTTTTATATCACAACGTTTTTTGGTCTGAATTTTTTATTTGCTTAATTTATAGTCACAGTTGTTGGTATGGCTTATTCATACACGGCGACTGAGATTTCACATTTCTCTATTTTATTTACGTTACAAGGCTTTTTTACTATGACCACACCACTTGCAGATGCGATGTCCCAACTTGCCATTTACGATTCATTGACTGGCAGCAAGCGTCAGTTTGTACCACTCAAAGCAGGGCAGGTTGGTATGTATGTGTGCGGCATGACCGTTTATGACTATTGTCATATTGGTCATGCGCGAGTGATGGTCGGTTTTGATATGGCTACTCGTTGGTTGGCACGTTTGGGTTACGACGTGAACTACGTACGTAATATCACTGATATCGATGATAAAATCATTGCCCGTGCTGCTGAAAACGGTGAAGAGATTGGTACATTGACGCAGCGCTTTATTGAGGCAATGCATGAAGACGCGACTGCTCTTGGTTGTGAGATGCCAAATGCTGAGCCACGTGCGACCGATCATATCGATGATATGCAGGATATGATTGAGACGTTAGTCACTGGTAACTACGCGTATGCAGGCGACAACGGTGATGTCTACTATGCTGTTGATAGCTTTGACGGTTATGGCAAATTATCTAAGCGTAATCTGGACGATATGCAGGCAGGTTCGCGAGTCGAAGTTGAAAATGATAAGCGCAATCCATTTGACTTTGTACTATGGAAAGCGGCAAAACCTGACGAGCCGCAGTGGGCATCACCATGGGGTCAAGGACGTCCAGGCTGGCATATCGAATGTTCAGCGATGTCGACTAAGTGCTTAGGTAGTACCTTTGATATTCATGGCGGTGGTCATGACTTACAGTTCCCGCATCACGAGAACGAAATAGCACAGTCTGAGGCGGCAACTGGTTGTGAGTATGCTCGTAACTGGATGCATGTTGGTTTTATCAATGTCGATGGCGAAAAGATGTCTAAATCATTGGGCAACTTTTTTACCATTCGTGATGTGATGGCAAAGTATTTACCTGAAACGGTGCGTTTTTTCTTATTATCGAGCCATTATCGCAGCCAAGTTAACTTTTCTGATAGCGCATTGGATGAAGCACATAATAGCCTAAGCAGATTATACAATGCACTAAAATTGGCTGAGCAGCAAAAAGGACAGTCAATCACAATAAATGAAGATTTAGTGGCCGAAGCTTATAATAGCGCGGTTGGACAAGACTTCATCAAGGCGATGAATGACGACTTCAATAGCTCGACCGCCATCAGCGTCTTATTCGGATTGGCTCGCGATATCAACAAAGCCATTAAAGCGGAAGACGTCGATACCGCATGGCAATTAGCCCAGCAACTAAAAGCATTGGCTCAGGTATTAAATATTTTACAGCAGCCAGTGCAGCAGTTTTTGCAAGCAGTGATTGGTGATCAGGCAGAAGATGGTCTAACGGATGCGGTTATTGATAATTTAATTATCGAACGTGCAGAGTCTAAAGCCAACAAAAACTTTGCCCGTGCTGATGAGATACGTGAGCAATTAAAAGAGGCGGGTATTGAGCTCGAAGATAGCCGTGCTGGCACCACATGGCGCCGCGCTTAAAATAATTTTTGCCGTTTATAGGGTAAATAGCTACAAATCTCGTAATAAATTAAGTCAGCTTTAGGCTGGCTTTTTTTTGCTTACTGAATTAGGTTAAAGCAGCACCGATATATTTTTTATACTTCCTTTTCGTAGACTGATGGCTTTGAAAACATGAATACTCTTAAAGACAATCCTATGGACAAGCATTGTGCCGTTTTGCGCTCAGATGATAATCATCAAGTAGAGGTAGAGAAACATCGTTTTCAAAGTCATGTGCTGCAAGTATTATTGGGCTTTTTTATTGCCGCTTTAAGTGTCATCTATACCCCTGTTTACGCAGCAAATAGTGAAAATGAACAGAGTACGAGCGAGCCGGAAAAACAAACACCTAGTAAGCCTGATAGTTTTACTGAATATGCAACTCAGCAAGTCAATGCGCTTAAAGATGAAAGTGTCAGTATTTCTGGTATTACTGAAGAGATATTCGACCCTACTGAGCGTAACGCAGTGGAGCAGGCAGGCAGACTACAAGGTGATACGGCACTGACCGGAGAATATAGTGAGAGCTACTATATACTCGATAAACTAAATGCAGGGTTGCCGCCGTTATCTGAGCCACCTAACTTGGAGACGCCGCTTGCAGCCTTAGAGTTTTTTCAATCAGCGTTAATGAAGCAGCAGTATGATTTGGCCGCTTACGCGCTAAACATGAATTTGATTGATGAGAAAAGCCAACGTAGCCGTGCGCTTGATCTCACAAAGCGACTGGATTTCTTATTGTCCGAAAAAGAGCTCTATGTATTCGACGATATGCCAGATCGCCCCGATGGCTTAATTGAACCACCGCTTGGTAATAATAGCAGTGTCATGGGTATTGCCAGACGTTCTATTCAGCTTGGCTATATTGATTATCGCGAGCGCCGTGTTCCTATTTATTTGCAGCGAGTACGAGTAGGGGATGAAGCCCCTGTCTGGGTGTTTTCGGCGCAGACAGTAGGTAATATTGATAATCTCTATGAGCAGTATCATCCAGCCGAGTTTGAGCGTTATTTGCCCACTTGGTTAAAGCTAAAGTTTTTTGGAATTGCGCTATGGGAATTCTCAGCGCTGATATTGTTCTTTTTATTAACCATGGGGATGGGTTGGCTACTGAGTAAAGGTACTGCAAAAATCATCAATCATTATATCGATGAAGAAAAATACAGCGTGTATGTTGGCAGTACCAATGGCGTCGCAGATTTGGTTAGCAAGCTAACAGTACCATTAACCTTTACCATCAGTTTTTCACTGGTTTTTACCTTGGTTTCTGGTGGTTTTCCTTATTTAGATGCAGTCGCCTCATCTACTCGTCCATTGATTTGGATTGGACTGGTATTTAGTACCATGTGGTTAGGCATTCGTATCATTAACTTTTTTGCCAATCGCTATCAAGACATGCAGATTGAAAATTTGGCTGCAGAGCATTTCGATAAAGAACGTCGCCGCCGTACTTATGTATCGATATTTCGCCGTGTGTTTATTTTCGCGATGATTTTGGGAAGCTTCTGGATAGGTCTTAGTGAATTTGCAAATATGGAAGGCCTTGGCAAAACTTTATTGACTTCAGCGGGTATTGCAGGTGTGGTTATCGGTATTGCGGCACAGCCAATATTAGGGAATATCATCGCTGGTGTACAGGTAGCAGTGACGCAGCCAGTGCGAATCGGCGATAGTGTGATAATGGACGGTAATTTTAGTACGGTTGAAGACCTGCGTTACACGTATGCCGTGTTAAAAACATGGGATGAGCGTCGCTTGATCGTGCCAATGCGTGAGCTAATCACTGAACGAGTGGAAAACTGGTCGCATACAGAGGTTCATCAGACCTGTCCTGTGTTTTTGTATATCGACTATGGTGCAGATATTGACGCTATCCGAGAGACGTTTATATCGATGGTCAAGGACAATAAACTTTGGGATGATAAAACAGAACCTGAAATGTATGTGGTTGATGTAACCGAAAACACCATTCAGCTGCGCGGCGCTGTTTCATCAGTAGGGCCTATAGAAGCATGGACGTTGGCCTGTGAGATACGGGAGCAAATGCTTGGTTACCTGCATGCACAGCAAAACAAATATCTACCCACAGAGCGCTTTACGTTAACAAGAAGCGACTAGAGATTGGGAATAGCGATGAGCTTTGCGATCCTGATTAGCTTTAAAAGCGAGTTATTAATGGTTTGAAGCATGATTGTTATCGATAAAGACGCACTTGTGTAAAATAATCTGACAAATATAGTGTGTCAGCGAGGCGCTTATTTGTTATAATGTGGCGTTATTTTTATAGGATAACTGAGTGGTTGGCGATGAATCGGCACTGTGCTTGCAGCTGCAATGATTGATACGCTTAACCCTGAGCTCCTACCCATCAAAATAACCACCACTAGGGGTCTGTATGTTGCGAATTGTCGATGAAGCCTTAACCTTTGATGACGTTTTATTATTACCAGCCTATTCTGAAGTTCTGCCAAAAACTGCTGATCTGTCTACTCGTTTGACCAAAAACATCACACTTAATCTTCCGCTAATCTCTGCGGCGATGGATACTGTGACTGAGTCTGAAATGGCTATCACTATGGCACAGCTTGGTGGCATGGGTATTTTGCATAAGAGCATGGACATCGAAAAGCAGGCCACACAAGTACGCCGTGTCAAAAAATTTGAAGCGGGTACCGTCGTTGACCCTATCACTGTGCATCCAGAGATGACCATCGGTGAATTGCTGCGTTTGACTCAAGATAATAATATCTCAGGTGTGCCTGTGGTCGAAAAAGGCACAGATAACGTTGTGGGTATTGTTACTCATAGAGATTGGCGTTTTGAGACCAATTTGTCATTGCCAGTTAGCCAGATCATGACGCCTAAAGAGCAGCTAGTAACTGTGCATGAAGGTGAAAGCAACGAAAATATCAAAAGATTGTTGCATGAGCATCGCATCGAAAAAGTCATCGTTATTGACGATAACTTCCGCCTGCGTGGTTTGATTACTGTTAATGATTTTGCCAAAGCTGAAAACAATCCAAATGCTTGTAAAGACGAGCAAGGTCGCCTACGTGTTGGCGCAGCTGTTGGTACAGGCGCAGACACGCAAGCACGCGTTGAAGCATTAATCGCTGCTGACGTTGACGTTATCGTCGTTGATACTGCGCATGGTCACTCAAAAGGCGTGATCGATAAAGTATCTTGGATTAAGAAAAACTACCCGCATGTGCAAGTAATCGGTGGCAATATCGCAACAGGTGAAGCTGCAATCGCTTTACGTGACGCAGGTGCTGATGCAGTAAAAGTAGGTATCGGCCCTGGTTCTATCTGTACCACGCGTATTATCGCAGGTATCGGTGTGCCACAAATATCAGCCATTGATAATGTTGCTAGCGCCCTAAAAGACAGTATTCCATTGATTGCTGACGGTGGTATTCGTTATTCAGGTGACATGGCAAAAGCAATCGCTGCTGGTGCATCATGCATCATGGTTGGTTCGCTAATGGCTGGTACGGAAGAAGCACCAGGTGAAGTTGAGCTGTTCCAAGGTCGCTACTATAAAGCGTATCGCGGCATGGGTAGTTTGGGTGCAATGTCAGGATCAAACGGTTCTTCAGACCGCTACTTCCAAGATGCAAAAGACGGCGTAGAGAAGCTAGTACCAGAAGGTATCGAAGGCCGTGTTCCTTATAAAGGACCAGTTGCGGGTATCGTTAATCAGTTGGTTGGTGGCTTACGTTCATCAATGGGTTATACGGGTTCTGCCACGATTGAAGATATGCGTACCAATCCGCAGTTTATCAAAGTAACCTCAGCGGGTATGAAAGAATCGCATGTGCATGACGTGCAAATCACTAAAGAAGCACCGAACTATCGAGTGAACTAGAGCGTTCCGTGAAATACTTCTCTTTTGTAGATTTAAATCGTATTAATGTTAGCTGAGACGTAAGGCTGCAGCGAGCTTAAGATACAAACAGCCAACAATGCTCTGTTATTGTTGGCTGTTTTTTTTGTAAAATACAGAAACAGATTATTACAACAATAGTATTGCCTGCGTATACGTTTGGCCTTTTATTTTTTTGACTTGAGGAACACATAATGAGCTATTTTGGCACTGATGGAATTCGTGGAAAATTTGGTGAATTACCAATTACACCGGACTTTATCTTAAAACTAGGCTACGTCACTGGGCTTGTTCTCATAGAAAAAAATGAAAATCCTACGCGTAAGCCAAGTGTTGTGATTGGTAAAGATACGCGTCTGTCAGGCTATGTGATAGAGGGAGCATTACAAGCAGGTTTTAATGCGGCTGGTGTCGATGTTTATATGCTTGGTCCATTGCCGACTCCAGCGATTGCGCATTTGACCCGTAGCTTTAATGCAGATGCCGGCGTGGTTATCTCAGCCTCGCATAACCCTTATTATGATAATGGCATCAAGTTTTTCTCAGGTGACGGCAAAAAGATAAGTGATGAGATGCAAACTGCAATCAATGATAAATTGACAGCAATTATGAACGACGTTAGTAGTGACGTTGCTATGATGCCTATTCTTGATCCTGCAAATTTAGGTAAAAACAATCGTATTGATGATGCTAAAGGTCGCTATATTGAATTTTGCAAAGGCAGCTTCCCTTATCAATATGATCTCAGTCATCTGACGGTAGTAGTGGATTGTGCCAATGGCGCAGGCTATAGCGTAGCACCTAGAGTAATGCGCGAGTTGGGGGCAAACGTGATTGCCATCAATAACACGCCAGACGGTATCAATATCAATGCTGAATGTGGTTCTACCCATCCTGAAAGCTTACAAAAGGCTGTGCTTGAGCATGACGCAGATGTCGGTATTGCACTAGATGGTGATGGTGACCGTATCGTAATGGTTGATGAGATGGGTAAGCTAGTCGACGGCGACGGTATCTTATATGTGCTTGCTACTCAAGGTAAAACCAAAGCTGAAGGTGTTGTCGGCACGCTCATGAGCAACATGGGGTTAGAGCTGGCGCTAAAAGATGCAGGTATTCAATTTACCCGTGCAAAAGTGGGTGATCGCTATGTGATGCAGGATTTAGAAGCTAATGGCTGGATATTGGGCGGTGAGCCATCTGGTCATATCTTATGCTTAGATAAAAGTCGCACAGGGGACGCTATCATTGCTAGCTTGCAAGTACTGGCAGTCATGCAAGCCAGAGAGCGTGCGCTAAGTGAGCTTGTTGAAGGTTTTGAAGTGTTACCGCAAAAGCTAGTCAATGTACGCTTATCTCAAATGCAAGACCCATTCAAACATGAGGAGTTGGTTGCTGCTTTTGATAAAGCACAGGCAACGCTAGAGGGTCGTGGTCGTCTTCTGATACGTCAGTCAGGTACAGAGCCTATGATTCGCGTGATGGTTGAGTCAGATGATGAAATAGAATGTGATGTAATGGCTAATGATTTAGCTGATCTTATAAAGTCGGTACTAGGCTAATAGCATTTAAGGCAATAAGTGGTATTCAAGATAATGACCGGTATCTAAATGACCGGTATTTAAGACAACAACATTAAAGTTTTCAAATAAGGAGTTGCCATGAGCATGGACTTTACCGACCAACGTCTCTCATATGAGAAAGGTGAGCTTGACCAACAGTCAGTACCAACGTCACCATTCGGGCTTTTTAAAGCTTGGATGAATGAAGCGTTAGCGCAAAAGGTTCAAGAGCCTTATGCAATGAGTTTGGCAACGTGTGGCGCAGACAATAAGCCTAGCGTCCGTATTGTGTTACTACGTGAGATTACTGAGACAGGTATCGTTTTCTATACCAATTATGAAAGCGCAAAGGGGCAAGATATTGCAGAAAACCCTAATGCCGAAGCGTTATTCTTTTGGCATGAGCTGGAGCGTCAAGTCCGTATTAGCGGTAGTATCGCTAAAATTGCTGCTGATAAATCGGCTGCCTACTTCCAAAAGCGTCCGCACGATAGCCAAGTAGGAGCTTGGGTCAGTCAACCGCAAAGTGGTGAAGTGGCCAATCGTGAAGTCATGGAGCAAACGTTT
Organism: Psychrobacter sp. Ps2; assembly: GCF_022129405.1. Lineage (NCBI taxonomy): Bacteria > Pseudomonadati > Pseudomonadota > Gammaproteobacteria > Moraxellales > Moraxellaceae > Psychrobacter > Psychrobacter sp. Ps2. The sequence continues at coordinate 29,577 of NZ_JADQAM010000051.1, forward strand.
GAACAGCTTCAAGCAGAGCACCCTGACAATACTACCGTGCCAACACCAGAGTTTTGGGGTGGGTATGAGATTACGATTGAAAGTATCGAGTTTTGGCAAGGTCGCGCTAATCGGATGCATGACCGAATTGTGTATACGCAGAGTAGCGACGACAATGAAGGCGATAAAGGCCATACAAGCTGGACAACCAAGCGCTTACTACCATAGTTGCTGTAGCCTCAAGCGATAGATTACATAAAACTTAAAAAGCCACTCTAAATCCAATTTTTTTGGTGCCTAGAGTGGCTTTTTTACGTTAGCTATTTACCTTATCTGACATTATTTTTTATTTAGCTTTTTATTCAACCTTTCATTTAATATTGGTATCGACATCCACTGAGACTGACATGCCAGGGCGTAAGCGTACAAGCTCAGGCTGGTTTTGGTCTAGGTCGATGCGTACAGGAATACGTTGAGCAATTTTTATGTAGTTACCTGTCGCGGGGTTGGCTGCAGCAGCACTAAACTCGCTACCAGTCGCTGGCGAGATATTACTAACGTGCCCCGTAAATTTGGCACCGCCAAGCGCATCGACATGAATGGTCGCAGGCTCGCCTATTGCCATATTGGCTATTTGAGTTTCCTTAAAGTTTGCAATAATCCAGATACCTTTTGGCACGATATACATGAGCTGCGTACCAGCGCTAACGTATTGACCTTCTTTGACACTGACTTGGCTTAGCTGGCCAGATTCAGGCGCAGTGATGATAGTATTGTCTAGATTGATTTGCGCTTGCTTGACGCCTGCCTCAGCGTTTTTAATATTTGCGTCCAGCGATGAGCGACTGCCACTGGTCTTTTCACGGTTTTCTTGAGCGGCTTGCAAATTAGCCTCTGCTTGCTGTACACCTGCCTGCGCTTGAGCCAATTGCGCCTTGATATGAGCAACTTCTGCTTTAGATACCGCACCAATAGCATCTAAACCTTGATAACGGTTAACATCTTCACGTGCACTCTCCACATTGATTTTGGCACTATATAAATCAGCTCTACGTGCTTCAATTTGTGCTTGGCTGGTTTGCGTATCTTGCTCATTAGTAGAGCGGTTAGTAAGAGCTACTTCGGTATTCGCTTGTGCTTGTTCGAGCTGCTGCTGAAAGGTTCGATCGTCAATCTTTATGAGTAAGTCGCCCGCTTTTACGTTGGCGAAGTCTTGCACTGCTACCTTAGTGACATAGCCAGAAACTTGCGGGCTAATAATAGTCGTCTGACCTTTGACAAAAGCATTATTGGTTTGCTGTACCGTTGGGGTGAACGGTGGAAGCTTCCATGCATACAAAATCAATGCCACGCCAATGACAATCAATAAAATTAATAAGCCTAAGTTTAGATAGGATTTTTTCTTGGGCGACCAACCAGTAGTATCGGGTATTGGCTCTTTTGGCGGCATCGGTGGTTCATTGCTGTCTGTACTGTTTTCTATATCACCTTCTGCTGTCTTAGTTGCTGATGGCGAAGAGGTTGCAGCAGACTCTTCTTTACTTATATCGGACGCTATAGGTGTGTCTGTTGCTGGAGCGCCAGTGGACGTCTGAGGTATTTGATTAAGCTCATTTGGTTTTTCTTGGCTCATGACGTGCTCCTAAATTTTTAATAAATATTAAAATAGACTGGCTATAAACGAACAGGGTGAAACATGATTAATAGAATAAGCTAAGTTATTTTGGTTCACGCATTTTTGCAATAACCGCAAGTTCTTTAGCAAGTGGATTACGCTTGTGGTAACGGTTATAAAAATAATTGATCAATAAAATGGCTGTAACGAAAGTAGCAAAACTGGCCATCAAAAAAAACAAATCGCTATAAGCGGAGACAGTTGCTTGGCGTTGAATCCCTTGCAACACTTGGCTCATCGCGGCCACATTCGCTTGCGCTGCGTCCGTCGTTTGGTTTGACAATACACTACGAGTACTGGCAATTTGAGCGCTGAACGTAGGATCACCCAAATTCAGTGAGCTGACCATATCTGCATAATGCACTTGTGTACGAATGGTCGTAAATGCCTGAATAGCCGCTGCACCTGCCAGTCCACCAACCGTTTGGGAAATACCAAAGATAACCGAAAAACTAATGATATAAGCAGGGCCACTAGCAATAGCCCGCAAGAATCCTTCGAAAACCAAAGGTCCCATGAAATATACCGCGGCAAATGCAATCAAAAACTGGCTAATATAAAACATATAGGGTGCGGAGTTGATAGAGACCCCAACGTCCATCCAAGAACCTAAGGCAATCAATGCCACTGCAAAAATAACGGGACGGCGCAAGTCCATTGGATTGGTACTAAAAATACTAATCACCAAAGCCAACACACTGGCAGCCATTATGACAGCATAAAAAGTAACCAGCTGATCGTTACCATAACCCAAATTAGCAAGTAGGCCTGCAGCACCGACATTTTGTTCAGATAGCAAAATTCGCATGACTGCGCCAGTAATCATAAAGGCAATAATATTGCGGCTACGCATCCAGCGGACTTGTAGCATTGGGTTTTTGCGATGTGTTTCAATCCATAGAGCGATGCCAATCCCAACAATAGCAATCATAAGTGGATAGACGAGCCAAGGCGTCGTCCACCATAAAATCCTACCTTGTACCAAAATAACAGCCAGTGCCGCCAAACCGCTCGCAAAAAAGGCAAAGCTTAAAAAATCGAGTTTCTCAAATACTTTTTCGGTATTACCTGGCGGTAGCTCCAATATATTAATCAGCCCAAAACAAATCAGTGCCAAACCAAATTGAAATAAAAATAAATTTTCAAGCTGACCGTCGATGGCGAGATAGGGCGAGATGATTCGTGATAATGGAATACCAAACTGCACCAAGCCAAAACCCAATATTAAGCCACTGGTCCGCTTGACGGTTGGCATGCCTTGCAAACAGTAGAATAACCCTAAAATGGTCATGCCACTTGCCACCATACCACTAAGTCCCCTGGCGACAATCTCTAGGTAATAAGGCTCAATTCCTATATTAGGTGTGTCTAACAAGTGACTGCTGATCAGCCACTGTAGACTGGTGGCGGCTAACAAAAATGACAGGGTGATTTTGCTAAAAAGTGACATACCAAATTGTTGGCGAATTTTGTACAGCAGAACGGTGATACAGGCATTGGTCATATTATAGCTAACAGATATCCAGCCACCTTCAGCTGGCGTTAAGCCCAGTTGACCCTGAATTTGAGTAAGATTTGCGACGAGCAGACCGTTTTGGAAACTGGCAGTGAGACCAACGAAAATTCCGATCAGTAAGTAAAATAATTTGCGGCGTGCAGGATGATCAGGATTGGCAGGAGAGCCCACCATTATCGGTTGTTCGTGGGGCTTAAACTGATATTCATTACTCATGGACGTACCATAATCTGTATAAGGAAATAGAATGGCATAGAACAGATTCCAGACGCAAAATCAGGTCAGTACGATGAATGTTCATAGCTTAAAAACAGCGGAGTTACTGATATAAATGCTGGTCAAACTGGAAAGATAACCCAAAAAATTCAGAAAGGATTTTATCATAACTTTTATCGTGCTTTTGTCATCGACACGTAATTCATGGATGGTGCTGAGCAATTTGTTTGGTTGCTCTATAGTTTAATGCTCTCATATGACATTGATGACTATAATTCGATGGTTACTCATGCAATCATAAAATAAAGCACGCATAAAAAACAGCTCTATACAGAGCTGTTTGTGTGTATCGGAAAATTGGTCTGTCAGTTATGATGCAATGCTAAACGGATTGGTCGTACTTAGCCTCTAGCTGCATAGCGCGCTGATAGCTATCGAGACTGGCAAGCGCTTCAGCATACTGCCTGATATTCGGGTAAGCGTCGAGTTTTTGACGCTTAGCGAGAATGATTAAGTCAAATGACAACATAAAGTCAGCACCGCTTAGCTTATCACCCACAATGAACGACTTACCTTTAACCGAAGCATCCAGATATTCAAACAATCTGGTTTTTTCTGTATCGATATAGCCATTCAAAAACTCATTGTCATTGATGCCTGCTTTATTAGTAAATAGCTCAAGCATTAATGGCAACATCAGCGAGCTTTCTGCAAAGTCAATCCACTGTAGATAATACCCATAGTCCGAGCTGTCTGTCGCAGGACGTAGACGCTCGGGCGCAAATCGCTCAATCAGTAACTCAGTAATGGCCCCTGATTCAGCATAAATTTGGCCGTCCATCTCGATAACTGGAGATTTACCGAGTGGGTGAACTGCCTTCAGGGAATCTGGTGCCAAATGAGTCTTGGCATCGCGCTGATGACTGACCACTTCATAAGGCACGCCTAGCTCTTCTAAGAGCCAAAGCGTACGCAACGAACGTGACTGATTAAGGTGATGTAAGCGAATCATGATATTAACCTTTGAGCTTGTTGATCAAACGCGTAGCCGCTTCTTCTGAAGATGCTGGGTTTTGACCAGTGATCAATAAACCATCTTCCACGACAAACGATTCCCAATCGGCCGCTTTTTCATAGTTACCACCGTTGGCTTTCAAGACATCTTCTACTAAGAAAGGCACCACGTCTGTTAAGCCAGCCGCTTCTTCTTCTGAGTTGGTAAAGCCAGTAACGGTTTTACCTTTTACTAAGTACTCGCCATCAACTTTGACGCTTTTAAGCGCGCCAGGTGCATGACAAACAAAGGCAACAGGCTTGTCTTGCTTGACGAAATTCTCGATCAATTCGATAGAGTTCTTATCTACTGCCAAGTCCCACAATGGACCGTGACCACCTGGATAAAAGACTGAATCAAAATCTTCTACTTTCATGTCAGCAAGTTTCTTGGTATTGGCCAAGTGCTCTTGCGCCTCTTTGTCGTCTTTAAAACGCTTGGTATCTTTGGTTTGTGTATCTTCAGTATCGCTACTAGGATCTAGTGGTGGCTGACCACCTGCAGGAGACGCTAGAGTAACATTGGCACCCGCATCGAGAAACGCATAGTAAGGAGCTGCAAACTCTTCTAGCCAAAAGCCAGTTTTCTTGCCAGTATCGCCTAAACGGTCATGAGAAGTTAGTACCATTAAAATGTTCATAATTATCCTTGTTTATTATTTATGTGTTAGTAACTATATAGCCAACAGTCATAAGTTTTACGTTGCATCACTATCTGCTTTACTTAATTAGCCTAGTTTTACTTAATTAGCCTAAATGCACATAATGACTGTTAGCATTATTCCTGCTTTGTGAGCAACTTTCAGTAGTAATATTAGCAATTTATGTTGTTAAGTAGTTATTCATAACGATTGCTAACTGTCAGCAGCAGCTTAACTAGTCAATGTTTAACCAATAACTATTTAACGTCAGATACTTTGATTACGGTTTTACCAAAGTTATCACCGTTTAACATACTGACAAATGCATCTGGGGCATTATCTAGACCGTCAGTAATGTGCTCTTTGGTTTTTACTTCGCCTGACTCTACCCATTTGCTCATAGTTTCTAAGAACTCTGGAAAGTGGTCGCCGTACTCTTCAAAGATAATGAAACCTCTGACAGTTAGGCGTTGACTTAAGATAAGACCCATCAACATACCTAGGCGATCTTTGCCATCCGGTAAATCAGTGGCGTTGTACTGCGATACCAGACCACATACTGGAATACGTGCGTGGTCGTTAAGTAACGGCATTACCGCATCAAATACTTTACCGCCAACGTTTTCATAGTAGATGTCGATACCATCTGGACATGCTGCTTTTAATTGCTCAGCGAAGTCGTCAGCTTTGTGATCGATACAGATATCAAAGCCAAGCTCATTGACTGCAAAGTCGCATTTCTCTTTGCCGCCTGCCACACCGACAGTGCGCAGACCATATTGATTACCCACTTGACCGACAGTGGCACCGACGGGTCCAGTTGCTGCTGCCACAACTAAAGTTTCGCCTTTTTGTGGTTTACCGATATCAGTCAGACCCATGTAACCGGTGAACCCTGGCATACCTAACACGCCTAAACCATAAGAAGGGTTAGACATGTTTTTGTCTAGTTTCAAGACGCCTTCGCCATCACTGACACTGTAGTCCTGCCAGCCTGAGTTTGATACGACTAAGTCGCCTACCGCGAAGCTATCGATATTTGACTCGACCACTTGTGCCACGGTACCACCCATGATGACGTCACCGACTTCTAATGGGTCTGCATAGCTCTTGGCATCACTCATACGTCCACGCATATATGGATCTAGTGATAGATATACAGTGCGTAGTAGCATCTCGTTATCGTTTGGCGTTGGGATGTCGCTGGTTGTCATGTCAAAGTTGTCAGCGGTTGGTTCGCCGTTCGGGCGGCTGGCAAGTTTGATTTGACGGTTGGTTTGTTGATTCTGCTCTTTATCGAAGCTCATAGTAGGACTCCTTTATATTTATTAATTGTCATTATTATAGGGGTGTTAAAAGTAGTAGCTACTCAGCATGGAATAGCCACTACTATAAATAGCATAACGATATGTAGTTATTGTTACTGTCGCGATTTTTCTTATAATGTTCTGACAGTTCTTGCTATAGCGCTTACTAAGACGCTTTGCTAGTCACAGCACGCTGCAAGATACGACGTGATACTTCTAGGTCGTTGATACCATGTTCACCAAGCTTAACCATGTTATGCACTTCAAGCTGCTTGATAATTGGATCAATCGCTGATTCCGTCAAGTCAACATCTTCTAGGCTAACTGGCAAGCCAAGCTCGCGGAAGAAGTTTTCAGTGTAAACAATAGCCGTTTCGATGATCGCATCGTCATCTAGGTCAGTATCGGTAATGTTCCATACGTTACGCGCATATTGAAGCAGTTTTTCTTTTTTGCTTTCTTTCAGCTCACGCATGACTGATGGTAATACGATGGTTAGCGTACGTGCATGATCGATAGCGTGTAGTGACGTCAGCTCATGACCAACCATGTGAGTTGTCCAGTCTTGTGGTACACCAGTACCGATCAGACCGTTCAATGCCATGGTTGCTGTCCACATAATGTTTTTACGTGTTTCTAGGTTTTCTGGATCTTGCTTAACAACTAGACCTTCATCGATAAGGATTTTAAGCAAGCTTTCAGCAAAGGCATCTTGTACTTTAGCGTTTACTGGGTAAGTCAGATATTGTTCCATTACATGAACAAATGCATCAGCCACACCATTCATAACCTGACGCTCAGGCAAGGTAAGTGTCTTGATTGGATCTAGAATTGAGAATTTAGGGAAGGCAAGTGGGTTACCAAATGGTAGTTTTGCTTGACGTTCGCTATAGTTGATCACGCCGCCTGAGTTCATCTCAGAACCTGTTGCTGGGATAGTCAATACAGCACCCAAGTCGACAGCAGAATCGATGTTTTTGCAATAACCAGTTAAGGCATCCCAAGCTTGGTCACGTGAGACAGTGCCGTCTTCTTCAGTTAATGAAGAAACGAGTGCGACAAATTTGCTGCCGTCAATCACAGAACCACCGCCAACTGCTAATAAGAAGTCGATGTTGTGCTCATTAACCATATCAGCGGCTTTAAGTAATGTGGTGAATTCTGGGTTAGCTTCAATGCCACCAAATTCAAATACAGTACGGTTACCGCTTGCCGCTAATGCAGTTTTTACTTCGTCTAAAGTACCAGTACGCTGTGCTGAACCACCACCATAAGTAATGAGGACACGCGCATCGGTAGGGACTAGGTCTGATAATTGTTCGATTTGACCTTCACCAAAAACGATGCGGACTGGATTGTAATATTGAAAGTTATTCATAAAATTCCTAATGTTGATAAAAATGGTTCCGCCAAATATGTTGACGTTAAACAATGAGTGGTAAGCAATGCTTATTTTGCATTTGCTCTAAATGCTTGATGCGCATTGTACACCAATTAGACCAGTCGTCTAGTGGTTGTTTATAAATGATTACAAAACTCTCATACAACGTTTTTACCAAGCATTAGGTTTCTAAATAAAAATATGATGTGTGGGCGCAAACATAAGCCCCCAATTTAGGGAGGAGGCTGTAATACCGAGAACGTTACTGTTTATTATCTTATTATCAACGTCCCATCTGAGTCGTCGTCATTTGCCAAATTTCCGCTAGGGGCGTATTCGTTTGGCTGATCTTAGCCATTAGGCTGGCACCAAGCCACGCGAAATACCAACGTTTGGCCATACTCTCAGCTGATATATTGTTGTGGCGAGGTACAGACCCATCTATCCAGCCTGCCTTGATCTGCTCGGCGAGCCACATGGTCGTTTGTTGATAGCCGGTATCAAGTGCTTTACGCATGGTTTCTGATATATCAGCCACTTCTGCGCTTAGCTTCACTACCAAGCATTTCTCGTGATCACAGCCGTTCTGCTGGGTGTCGTACCAGTTTTGGAAGTAATCATATAGCTTTTGCTGGGCGCTCACATTTTGTGCATCGATGATATCAAGACGAGCTTTATATAAGCTGAAGTAATGATTGATGATGGCCTCACCAAAGGTTTCTTTTGAGGCAAAATAATGATAAAAAGAGCCTTTAGGCACGCCAGCTGTGTCTAAGATTTGTTTGAGGCCGACAGCGGTAAAGCCTTTTTTGGCTATTAATTGGTAACCAGTGGCAAGCAAATGAGCTTTGGTATCGGGTGTGGTGCTAGTGTCTGTGATATTAGACATAAATAGAATTTTCTCCCTTGATAATCGTAGTAATAGGGTCGTCAGGTTTCATTTGAGCGTCATGTCGATGGCATATTCTAATGCTATATATTTATATGTGTTACGTTTTATCGACAATATTGGCTGAAAAAATAGTCCTGTTTTATTAATAGCTATGGTAGCATTAGACCAGTCGTCTATCAAGGTGGGTTTTGTTGTTATCCGTTACCGTTAGTATTTATTGCTAAAGATCATTTTTCATTAGAGCTTTTTTTAATTGATGACTATTGATTGATAGCTCGGTAACGATTTCAGACTTACTATTTGCCAGATATTTTCTCATTATGATATCGCCGACTTAATAATTTTATTTTAATAATCGAAAACCAATACTCAACACAACAAATTAAAAATAAGGATGATTATGTCAACCAATACTACGAGTGCGTACAGTGACTTCCATTTGCAGTTTATCGCTGGTGAATGGCAGACTGGTAAAGACGATAGCACCAACACCAATACCAACCCATATAACGGTGATACGCTTGTAGAGATCCAACAAGCCACCAAAGATCAGTTAAACGAAGCTTATGATGCTGCGACCCAAGCTCAAGAAGCGTGGGCCAAGCAGACACCAGCAGCGCGTGCCGCAGTATTATATAAAGTGGTCAACATACTGGATCAGCGCCAAGAAGAAATCGTTGATTGGCTAATCAAAGAGTCGGGCAGTACTCGTATCAAAGCCATGGTCGAGTTCGGTGCAACGCGTGCGATTACCCTGGAAGCAGCGACATTCCCTAATCGCGTCCATGGTGAGATTCGCCCATCGAACACCCCTGGTAAAGAAAACTTCATTTATCGTGAGCCAATCGGTGTTGTCGCTGTCATTAGCCCATGGAACTTCCCACTACACTTAACGCAGCGCTCTATCGCGCCTGCCTTAGCACTTGGTAACGCAGTGGTACTCAAGCCTGCTAGCGATACGCCAGTGACAGGTGGTCTGTTACTTGCAAAAGTGTTTGAAGAAGCAGGTCTACCAAAAGGCCTGTTAAACGTGGTTGTGGGTTCAGGTAGCGAGATAGGCGATGCAATCGTTGAACACAAAGCATCAAGTTTTGTGTCATTCACAGGATCAACTTCAGTGGGTAAACACATCGGTGAGCTAGCTAATGGTGGTGAGCATATCAAACAAGTGGCACTTGAGTTAGGTGGAAACAGTCCATTTGTTGTACTCAAGGATGCAGATATTGATCAGGCAGTAAAAGCAGCCGTGTTCGGTAAGTTCTTGCATCAAGGCCAGATTTGTATGGCTATTAACCGAATTATTGTTGAAAATGAAGTGTACGATGAGTTTGTAGAGCGTTTCTTGTCTCATGTCAAAACGTTACAGGTAGGTGATCCTAACGATCAAGGTACTGCTATTGGCCCAATCATCAATGAGAAACAAGTTCAGTCACTTAGAGATAAGATTGATGAGGCACAGAAAGAAGGCGCAAAAATGCTCTTGAGCGGTGAAATCAATGGTCAATTAGTCCCGCCCCATGTCTTTACCGAAGTTACTAGAGAGATGGATATTGCCTATAATGAAATATTTGGACCATTGATAGGCATTATTCGAGCCAAAAATGAAGAGGATGCTTTGTCGATAGCTAATGATTCTATGTATGGCTTATCTAGTGCGGTGTTTACCGCAGACATGCAAAAAGGTTTACGTTTCGCTCGTGGTATCCGAGCAGGTATGACCCATATAAATGATATTCCAGTAAACGATGAAAGTAACGTGGCTTTTGGTGGTGAGAAAAATTCAGGTATCGGCCGTTTCAACGGTGAGTGGGTACTAGAAGAATTCACCAGAACACATTGGATCTCAATGCAAAATGAGCCACGTGAATATCCGTTCTAATTGTCCTAAAATAGAATGCTAATAGCTAGGGCGTGTCCTCAATTCAAACGAGTGCCCTCTAAATGGGCTAAAAACAGCTAAATTTTGCCAAACATCGTCAAATAGTTGGTCAATATCTCGATATTATCTGCACTATTTTCCTCGTTTGACGGCAATTTATCTCATTTTTATCACCATTTTTAAAATGAGGACACGCCCTAGTAAAAAAGACCGCTTTGATAGCGGTCTTTTTTTGTGAGACATTCAGTGTTTTACTGAGAGCGATATATTTGAAAGCTAGTCAATAAGTTATCTGGCATGAAAGCCAAGTAATCCTTCAATTTCTTCCATCGTCATCCGTCTTACCAGTGCTTGCTCTTCTACTGACAAGCGATTGGTATGTTCTTTTATCATTGTATGAATACTCCGCGATATCTCAGAGGTGGTCGCGTAATACATTTGAGGCTGTTCCTTTGTCAATCTCATCAAAAATCGATTAATAAGTTTACGCTTTTCATCTGATTTATTTTCTTCAGTCGTAGTATTATTTTGAGTCATGATGTTCTCCTAGAGGTAAGCCATTTAAGCAGTCAGACACATGAGAGTCAATGCTTATAAGTGGTTTCTGGGGCTGAGCGCATTGCCTTACAAGTATTAGGCTCGCATCATAGTTGAATGCTAAGTATGTTTTACACTGTATATGATATTTCAAGACTAAAGACTAAATATTAAAAATTAAAAATAATAGATAAGCGCTAAACAGCCAGAAGGATAAAATATGTCAAATCAGGCAGCGAACAACTCAGAGAATAACTCAGCGAACAGAAATGTCACATTGGTGCTATTCCATAATGACTTGCGGGTAGCGGACAATGCCACTTTATTGAAAGCATCTAAGATATCCATTAATGGAAAGCTGCTATTGGTTTACGCGTCATCGTTGACAGATATATTAGATAATAAAGACCATTACGATGCCTATCGCTATGAGGCTATGGGCCAAGCCCGCCAGCAGTTTTTGCATGAGAGCCTAGCTGATTTAAATGCGTCATTGATGCAGCGGGGTAATAGGTTGCTTTATTTACAGAAAGACGATGAAGCATTGGACGTCTTTACTCAGTTGAATGATCTAATAGCGCAGCAACAAGTGACAGATATCTGCATCAGTCAAACGGCAGATTATAATCAAAACAAAGTATATGACCTTCTACAGGTGAAATATCCAGAGATACAGTGGCACATTCAAACAACGGCAACTTTGTTTGATGAGTTACCGTTAGAGCAGTTGCCCAAAAGCTTTACGCAATTTCGTAAACAAATCGAAACTGATTATGATTTGCTACATGCAGAAAAAGATATAGTAATTTATCCAACGCCAGAATCACTTGCTCCATTACCTGACAATATGCATAGTAGGAACGAGTACTTTTTTGAATCTCAGTTGTCTAATGAGGCAGGGCATGATAAACCATCACAGCAGCTATCCAGTTTTAGAGGTGGTGAGTTAAATGGCCTGAATCACTTACATAGCTATTTTGACTCCGATGCGCCCAGCACTTATAAAACTACCCGAAACGCGCTAGATTACTGGACACATTCTACGAAGTTCTCCGCTTGGCTTGCAAACGGATCGCTATCTGTAAACACAGTATTAAATCGTCTACGTCGTTATGAGCGCGATATGATCGCAAATGATTCTACCTACTGGATATGGTTTGAGCTGCTGTGGCGTGAGTATTTCTATTGGTATGCTGTTACCCACCAGAAAAAGTTATTTTGGTTTAAAGGAATCGCTCAGCACGCGCCTTCAACTCAATTGATTGAGAGTCTGTTAGCACAATGGAAAAATGGTACGACACCGTATCCTATCGTCAATGCTTGCATGAACCAATTGCGCACGACAGGCTATATGTCGAATCGCGGGCGACAACTGGTTGCCAGTTGCTTTATTCACGAGCTAGGGCTTGATTGGCGTTACGGGGCAGCTTACTTTGAGCAACATCTTGTTGATTACGATGTCGGCAGTAATTGGGGTAATTGGCAATATTTGGCAGGCGTCGGCGCTGATCCAAGAGGATGCAGACAGTTTAATCTCGACAAGCAAACCCAGCAATACGATCCAAACGGTGAATTTATCCGTCAGTGGCAAGCAACACTCAAAAGAGTGATTAATGTATGTTGAAAACCTCCACTCAACAGGTGACAACTATTATTAGACTAATCATAAGATAGGTTTAAACAATGAAAAAGCCCAGTCCTTATCTCACTTTTGCAGGTGCTATTCCGTTTGTCGCCTGTGCATTTTTGCTGATGATAGACGTTGTTACCGTGCCTATGCTTGGTTCAGTACTCGATGTATTGAGTGCTTATGGACTAGTGATTGGCTCATTTATGGCAGGTGCGCATTGGGGTAATCATTTAGATTTAGCTGAAGACAATAAGTGGGCAGTTAGGCTTCCATTATATAGCAATGTCATTGCGCTTGGCCTTTGGCTTGGGTTTTTAATCTTATCAGCCAGCAGTTTTATTTGGCTATTAGTGATTGGGTTTATAAGTCTGTTGGTTATTGATTATAGCCTTCATCAAGCGCAGATTATCAGTCACACATATTTTAAAGTTAGGCAGTATGTCACGGCGATAGTGGTCATATCGTTAGTCATCGCGGTATTACAGTTGTAAGTGGTATTGACTAAGTCATGTCTAAATAATAGCTAAAGAACAGACAGATTGCTTTCTCTATTTTTATATAGTCAAATCCATATAAATCCGCTACATCGTCATCCTCGCTAAGCATACTAATGTATAACTTGCGCTCGGTTTCCTTGTATCGAAATTATTTGAATTCAACTATACTTGAGATTTTGCTTCTAGAGATTTCCGTAGGCGCTGCACTTTAATGGATAGAATATTTCAATAATCAGACTAAAGATTTATAAAGTTCATTTAAAATGAATGTTATAATTAAAGCCATCTATATTCTTTAAGAAGATGGCTATGCAATCTATCAAGTTACCTAGAAAACCACCAAGCTCTCCGCATCCTATCCTTAATTTAAGCTTTCGCATATTTTTTAGTGCTGCTGCGCTATTTGCCGTAGTAACGATGCTGCTATGGGCGTTTATGTTTACTGGTCACACGGATATCGATGCACAGGTTTTGAACCCGTTATACTGGCATGGCCATGAAATGGTGTATGGTTATGCCTTGGCAGTGGCAGCCGGGTTTTTGCTAACCGCGGTCCAGACATGGACAGGGGTGATGATGCCGCATGGTTATAAATTGCTAGGTATCTTTATCTGTTGGTTGCTGGCACGTCTGAGCTGGTTGGGTTTTGGGCTTGGCATGACGCTCATAGGTGATAGTATCTCGTGGCTATATATAGCAGCCATTTTTGATGTAGTATTTGTCGCCTCGATGGCATATGTAATATGTCGAGCAGTATGGCAAGTTAAACAATATAAGCAAACGGGTATCTTGGCAAAACTGGCACTATTGACCTTTGGTAACGGACTTTGCTATTGGGGCATTATCAATGCTGATATGAACACAACCAAGATAGGTATTTATCTGGGGTTTTATTTGATTATCGGACTCGTGCTGACGATTGGCCGACGCGTGGTACCATTTTTTATTGAACGCGGTCTCAGTATGGGTATAGGTATGGAAAAGTCAGAACCCGTTAAGCTACGTAATAGTAAAGGACAAGATATCGCAAGCTTAGTATTTTTCTTGGCTTTCTTTATTAGTGATGTGTTTTATCCAAATAAATATTTGCTGACGGTTACCGCGCTCGGTGTAGCAGTGATTAATATCGTTCGTCTGATAGGATGGTATCATCAAGGTATTTGGCAAAAGCCATTGCTTTGGTCGTTGTGTATTGCGTTTTTGGGCATGTGTTTGAGTTTCTTATTGTATGCACTACAACCTTGGCTCGGTTATCCGCACAGCATCGCTATGCATGGACTGGCGATTTCTGGTGTTGGTATGATGACGTTAGCCATGATGACTAGAGTATCTCTGGGACATACGGGTCGCAGTATTCATCAACCGCCAAAAACGGTAAACGTGATGTACGGTTTGATGGTCTTAGTATTTATCAACCGCGTACTATTACCGTTAGTAGATATGAGTCATTACCTAATGTGGATTATGATGGCGCAAAGTGCTTGGATTGCGTGTTTTGTGCTATTTTGCATCAGTTATCTGCCAATGCTGGCACGTCCTCGGCCTGACGGTTTATTTGGTTAAAGCGGGCTAACGATACTGTTTACAAATGCTTGTCCAAATGTTATTACCAAAAATGCGACTTACTTTGTCTAGGGAGTGTCATCAATTAGCACATTGATGCAATTTATGGCCTTAAAATGGCTAAACTGTGTCAAAGTTCTTGTCAATATGTTCATATTCACTGCGAACTTTTCCTTATTTAGCATGAATTTATCTTATTTTAATGCTCATAATCTAATTGATGACACGCCCTAGCTTAATATATAAAATTTATAAAAATAGGAGCGCAAGTACATGCGACTGACCAATTATAGTGACTATGCGCTACGCTCATTGATTTATTTAGCCGTGAGACCAGATCCATTATTATTGGCTAATATTAGCGATATCGCTGACAGCTATGGTATTTCTAAAAGTCATTTGACCAAGATTATTCATCAGTTGGGCCAACTGGGTTATATAGAAAGTGTGCGCGGCAAAAATGGCGGCATACGATTGGCACGTGCACCTAAAGATATAAATTTGGGCATATTGATCAAACAGATAGAGCCTGATTTTAATCTGGTAGAGTGCTTTGCCGTACCAGTGATTCATAAGGATAGTGAGCAGGGCGTTCATCAGACGGATTTGCCAGTGATATTCATTGAGGAAGAAAAGAATAAATCACTAGGCTGCGTGATTAGTCCAGCCTGTCAGCTAAAAAGCGTGTTTTTTGAAGCACTCACCGCATTTGTCAATGTGCTTGAGCGTTATACATTGGCAGATATTCTTAACAATGAAGATGAGTTAGCTACTTTGCTGTTTCGATAATAAGTTTCGGTAATAGCTTCGATACGATTATAACCAGCTCACAAAAATGGGTCGCTACACTAGTAAATACAGTAATAGCGACCCGTTTTTATATTTATCAAACATATATGTCTAAGGTGTGAGAAATTAAGCATTTTCTAGTTTTGGACGTGCTTTCTTAACGGCTTTCACCAGTGCTTTCTCAAACCCACTTTCTTTGAACTGAACAAGATAAGAGTGCGCAGCGCAGAAATTGCGTACGTCACGCCACTCATGAGCCAAATTGGTCGCCCAGTCGCAATATTGCGCGCCAGCATTTGGCTCGTTTTTCAGTGCTTTTTTGGTCGTAGGATGTAGTATTAGCTCAGGCAATACAGCTTCTAATAACTTCGTTGGTGGACTCATAAAAGTATCATCTACGTGCAAGCTTTGACTGGCAGGATGATAGGCTAATAGAGAGCCTGCATGAATCATTTCATTAGGCGATATATAATAAATGCCCTCTGACATTGAAAACTTAAGCTCAGGATAGCGTGCAGCGACTGCGTCACTTTCAACCAAGTCATCTGCCCAATCGATTTCTGGTACTTTTTTATGATGACGGCTACTGCCATAAAAGGTGGCTTGCGGGAAGTCTTTGGCCATTTGAGCACAGCTGACTGTATGAAAAGGATGTACGTTCAGCACCGCTTCGACATCTTGACTATTGTTAGTGAGTGCCATGACCTCATCTCGAACATCACCCGTTAGGGCGTAACTGTCCAAAAAGATAAATTTCCCTGATGGTAGTTTGATCAGAGAGCATTGAGTGCCAATATTTAACACACCACCGAGACGGAATGTTCCGCGTATGTTCCAAAACCCCGCGCCTAAATCATGAATATGATCAGTCATTTATAATTTTCCTCGTCTAGTAAATTAAATAAAGTATGTAAATAAAACAAAGCTACTTTTTCACTGTAAGCTTCATCTTTCGAGCTGTTTTAATGGTATGTGTTCTAACTCTTTACGCCTTTATGTTTGTTTTTATGCCTTCTCAAGCTCAGGGCGAGCCAAATCAATCGCTGATATAAGTGCTGACTCAAATTGACCTTCCTCAAATATCACCAATCCCGAATGCGCACCGCAAAAATGACGACCATCGCGCCACTCGTGTGCTAGCTCTACTGCCCAATCACAATAGTGCTTAGCTGCGTTTGGCTCATCTTTGAGCGCTTTTTTGGTAGTAGGGTGTAAGCCTAGGTTAGGCTGCACGGCGTTCAACAACTTGGAAGGGGGTATCTCAAAGGTATCATCGACATAAATGCTTTGGCTGGCAGGATGATAGACCAATAAGGAGCTGGCATGAACCGTCTCGTCAGGTGAGATATAATGGATGCCTTGAGGGATAGAAAATTTGAGTTCAGGGTAGCGCGCAGCAACGGCATCGCTTTCGACCAAGTCGTCTGCCCAGTTGGCTTCAGGTACTTGCTCTGGATGTCGGCTACTCCCATAGAATATTGCTTGCGGAAAGTCTTTGGCCATTTGAGCACAGTGTACTGTATGAAATGGATGAACATTGAGGACAGCTTCGACATTTTGACCGTCATTGGTCAATGCCATGACTTGCTGACGCACATCACCAGTTAATGTATAGCTATCTAAAAAGATAAATCGCTCTGATGATAGTTTTATGAGCGCACATTGAACCCCAATATCAAGTATGCCATTTTTAATAAATGAGCCTCGAATACTCCAAAATCCTGCACCCAAATCATACATTTCATCAGTCATCAAAACTTGCTCCTTAATCGTTCATTTATTTGTAGCACGCTATAGTCGGTTCAATATAATTTGGATACAAGGCAGGCGAGTGAAAGTACTACAAGTTGTAGACTAAGCGAGCCTGACACCGTATCCAATTGATAGAGGATTGACTATATGATTATTAATTTTTATGGGAGTAAAGTCTGTAAGAAAAAAGATAGAAGCAATGTAAATGTGTAAAAATAAAAAAGAGTTGTTATTCAAATGTCATCATTAACAGTGAAAGCTGTTCTTCCTTTCGTAAGTAGATTAAAAAATAGCTTATAAACAGTCTTCGTAATCATAGGCTGAGATACGAGTATCGTCTTTGTAGCTGTCATTGCCACATAAGAATTTATCGAAACGGGTATCACCATTAATATAATGCTGCATCCATGCGATAGCAGGCTTGCTCAATAGCTTTTCGTTAAAACGATGACTGGCACAGAAATGACTGCCGTTGTTAATCTCGACCTTCATTTTTGGACCGTCAGCTTTTTGATAAAAGGTATTGGTATATTTTTTATTCGGGGCGATACGGTCGTTTTCACAAGCGATGAATAGAGCAGGCGTATCCATCGCGCCATAGCTCGTATCGTGATAGGGTGTTTGTGCAATGATGGCTTGCACCGTACTGCGCTCAGTTGCCAATCGTAGCGCACCGCCGCCGCCCATTGACCAGCCAATCGCGCCCAAACGATTTTGATCTATCATATGACCTACTGTTTCATCAGCGATGAGATGATCGAGAGCCGCGCTCAATTGCTCAGCACGGCTATCTGGGTTATCGTAAATGGAGCTAGTATTAATAGTAATAACGACAAATCCCCAAGAGGCCAAACGCGGTCCCCACCATTTGATAGAAGATTCATAAGACACGTAACCTGGCACTACCGCGATACCACCTAGTAGACCACAGTTAGCAGTATCCGTTGGATAGTGTATGGTACCGCCACCAAAGCCATTGGCTGATTGGCGACTCACATGCTTGGACTTTACAGAAAACGGACCATTATCGCGTGTTTTAGTGAGCTCAGTAGCAGTGATAGCGTCATCCTTTATACAGTCTACTACCGCTAATGAGTTTGTAGCGTCGAGTGTTGATCCAACTGGATTGAGACTTTTAACGCTAGTTTCGGACACAGTTATTTCTGCTATGGCCATCGTAGAGAAAACCAATGTACACATCGCGATAATAAGTTTTGAAAGCACCATATTTTTCGTCATAGTAAATTTTATTCTAAAAGGTTGTGTGGTCGTGCACGTCTCTAGGCTAGAAAAGATAGACGCAGGTAATGATTGTGAACTGTCAACGTTATCAATCATTAAAGAAGCTAAATGCGTAGCAAGTGCGTTAATAGCATCTAACCATACTATCCTGTATATGCAGTAAAAGTAACGTTGATCTTGACCTCGTGAGTCGAAAACTGTCTTCACCGTCTCAAGTCGAAATGTGATTCCTAGTCAAGTTTTTCTACGGTAATCTCGAATCCAAATAAAGAATCTATCAAGAGGCAATAACACTTTTAAACCTGAGTATATTAGTGAATGTGCTACCATAATTTGCTTGTCATTATGATAAGCATTTATCGTTTAATAATGGTGCTTTTGCTTATACATTTAGCATAAATCACCGTTATTCCTCTCTACCATCCACGCCAGTGACGGTTATCATTTACAGTCATGGTATAACCAATATAGTCAGATCCCCTGTGAATAATTCTAAAGATCAGATCCAAGATATAACAGCTGTGCCACCAGCTCCCTCCAATCATTCAACGTCGTGGATATTGAAGCTCACAATTGGCCTGATAGGCATGTTTGCTTTTTTGCAAGTGTACTCTATCCAAGCGGTGCTACCGGTCATGATGGTTGACTTTGCTGCGACCGAAGTACAGGCTGGCATGATCGTTGGTGCCACTGTGTTAGCCATTGCCATTATGTCACCATTTCTAGGCATGCTCTCAGATGCAGTCGGGCGCAAGTCATTTATCGTTGGTGCTTTATTGTTTTTAGCGATACCGACAGCGCTCATTGCCCAGAGCTCGAGCATTGAATGGGTCGGCATTTGGCGCTTCATGCAAGGACTGTCCGTACCGGGTATTACGGTGGTGACAATTGCCTATATCGGTGAGGAGTTTGAGGGCCGGGCAATGACTGAGCTGATGTCCTTTTATGTGTCAGGATGCGTGCTTGGCGGCTTTATGGGTCGGTTCTTGTTAGGGCATTTGCATGAGTTGATAGGCTGGCGTCATGGCTACTATGTGATGACGGCGATGACGCTACTAGGGGCGATATGGGTCGGCAAGATGCTACCATCGTCTCGTCACTTTGTGGCCAATCCTAATTTTCGCTCAGCAATACAGACGTTGGGTGAGCATGTCACCAATCGCTATGTGGTAACAGCATGTCTGCTTGGCGCTTGCGTACTGTTCTCCCTTGTAGGCTGCTTCACTTTTATCAATTTACATTTGGCAGATAAGCCTTATGAGCTTGGTACTGGTGCGCTCGCCAATATTTTTGCAGTGTATCTGCTTGGTGTTATTATCACGCCATTATCTACGACATTGCTACGACGGTTCGGCTCAGCGCGTACAGTACGGGTAGCTATCGTCGTATCTATGGTTGGATTGTTATTAACTTTGGTCACGCCATTATGGGGGGTGATTATAGGACTGGCTATTATGTCGTCAGGTGTATTTATCACGCAGTCGGCGACCATCAGCTATATCGCGGTCAATGTGAAAAAGGGTCGCTCATTAGCTTCGGGTCTATATTATATGGGCTACTATACAGGCGGTACGCTAGGGGCATGGCTGGGTGGCATAGCTTATGCGCGAGGGCAGTGGTCTCTTACCGTATGGTTGTTATTGTTTGTGCAGGTAATGGCGTTATTAATAGCCAGTTTTGGAATGATTAAAACCACAGTACGGGCAAAGTGATTGGCTGTCTAATATAGCATATGTTTAGTTAGCCATCTTATGATACTTAATGTAAGACCGCTTTACACAGCGCCGCTTTTTTCTTACTATCAATAACGATGTTATTATAAAAATTAAAATGGTTAGCGCAGTAGATTTTATGCTGCTATTAACTTGATTATTATTGTTATTTATCCCTTATAAGTACGACAAACAAGGAAGTCAAATCTATGTCAAACATTTATCACAGTGCACCATCTGCCTACGATTATCCATTACTGGTCAAGCAATTATTAAGCCGTGCAAAAACGGTATCGCAAGATCAAGAGATTGTGTATGCGGACAAAAAGCGCCTGACTTACAAAGAGCTGTTTGAGCGGATCAATCGTTTGGCCAATGTATTGGCAGACTTAAAGCTTGATGCAGGTGATGTGGTTGCCGTGATGGATTGGGACAGTCATCGCTATCTTGAGTCTTATTTTGCCGTGCCAATGTCAGAGTATGTTTTACAGACAGTCAATATCCGTTTATCACCTGAAAAAATCCTCTACACCATCAACCATGCCAAGCCCAAAGTGCTCATGCTCAACTCTGAGTTTGCGCCATTGGTGAAAGACTATCAGTTCGAGAACTCAAGTATTGAGCATATTATCTGGCTTGATGACAACGGTGTCACTGCTGAAGGTATCTTTGGTAGTAATCAAAGCCGTGTCACAGGCGAATATGAAGCGCTATTAGAAGCTGCCAATAGCGATTTTTATTTCCCAGATTTTGATGAAAATACCATTGCGACGACCTTTTATACGTCAGGCACGACAGGTGATCCAAAAGGGGTTTTCTTTAGTCATCGTCAGCTAGTGCTACATACACTAGCAGAAGCGGCAACCTTGGGTATGCTGCCTGATAAGCAAGGCGTAAGCTATGGTGATGTTTATATGCCGATGACGCCAATGTTCCATGTGCATGCATGGGGTTTTCCGTTTACAGCAACGATGGTCGGTTTAAAGCAAGTCTATCCAGGTCGTTATGCGCCTGATACGTTGATGGACTTAATTGTCAATGAAAAGGTCAGTATCACCCATTGTGTACCAACGATTTTGCAAATGGTACTCAAAGAAGCACAAGACCGCGACGCTAGCTTTAATGGTCTAAAAATGATTATTGGTGGTTCAAGATTGACCGAAGGTCTAGCCAAAACGGCGATGGCACAAGGCATTGAAGTTTACACAGGCTACGGGATGTCAGAGACCGCCCCGCTTATTAGCTTAACGGATTTTAGTCTCGATGAGCCTGAAATGACTGAAGAAGAAGACATTGCCCGTCGTTGTATGACAGGTAAACCCGTACTTATGGTCGATGCTCAGGTATGGGGCGAAGGCAACAAGTCAGTGGGAACTGGGCCAGAAAATACAGGTGAGCTGGTATTACGTGCGCCTTGGTTGACCCAAAGCTATCTTAAAAACGACGACGCTGGCAAAGAGCTGTGGGAAAATGGCTATATGCATACCCAAGATATTGCGTACATACGTCCTGATGGCTATATTAAAATCACCGATCGCTTAAAAGACGTGATCAAATCAGGTGGTGAGTGGATTTCATCATTAGAGATTGAGACCATTTTATCACTACATCCGTCAGTGGCTGATGTGTCAGTGATTGGGGTGCGTGATAAGCAATGGGGTGAGCGTCCGTTGGCTTTGGTGGTGCTAAAGCCTGATGCTAAGGATACTAGTGCTGATGATATCAAAGCGATTGCAGAAAAAGCGGTAGAGCGCGGTATCATTCCTAAGTATGGCGTGCCAAGTCAGTTTAAATTCGTTGATGAGCTACCCAAAACTTCCGTTGGTAAACATGACAAAAAAGTCATGCGTGAGATGTATGCCAATCAAACTGAGATATAATTAGTATTAGTTAAATGTTCAAATATTTGTATTCGTCAAAATGTAGCGCGTATTACACGCTTAATAGTTGACCTTTCCGATAGGCTCTGCTACATTTTAAACCGATACATATCGTATCGGTTTTTTAATTCTGGCAAGGATGACCAGTATTTATAAAGGCACTGTCTACTACCATAAAATCAGTGTAGAGTTGGTAGTGGTAATCGCACACGGATAACGTATATAGCGAGGCCAATACCTTATCTAGCTTATAAATATCTCGATTATAAAATAACATTGCCCCATTTCTCGTTTATGCTAAGGACAGCTACTATGAGCGACCATTCCCTATCCCCAGTTTCCACCCAAACGACAGACACGCCAAACTTCGCTGATATTTATCATGAGTCTATTACGGATCGAGAGCAGTTTTGGGCTGAGCAGGCGAAGCGTATCTATTGGCATAAAGAGCCTGAGCAAATTCTAGATGACAGTAATCTGCCTTTTGCCAAATGGTTCGTCGGCGGTGAGACAAATCTTTGTTATAACTGCGTCGATCGCCATCTAGCAGACCGGGCAGAGCAAGATGCTTTTGTGTGGGTGTCATCAGAGATTAATCAAGAATTGATAGAAACCTTTCCAGCGGTCGTTGATTCGTTTAAAGATTTAGGTAACAACGTCGAGTTTTATACAGACTATACCAAGCGCCGCCTAACTTATAATGACTTGCATAAAGAAGTTAATTATTTTGCCGATGTGCTACAGCGTCACGGTATTGACAAGGGTGACCGTGTCATTATCTATATGCCGATGATATTAGAAGCCGCTTACGCCATGCTGGCTTGTGCGCGTATTGGTGCCGTCCATTCAGTCGTGTTTGGTGGGTTTGCCGCCCATAATTTGGCTATCCGTATGGATGATGCCGAAGCCAAAATGGTCATTACCGTAGATGCAGGGCTACGCGGTGGTAAGGTTGTTAATTATAAAAACCTAGTCAATCAAGGCGTCGAACAAGCGACTGTCAAACCAGAACATGTGCTAGTGATTAATCGCGGTATATTGCCATTTGAAACCAAAGCGATCGATGTTGATTATGCAACTGAGCGTCGTCATAGTTGTGAGGCCAATGCAGTCGTAGAGCCAGTTTGGCTCGAGTCAAATACCTCGTCCTATTTGCTTTATACTTCTGGTACTACTGGCACACCAAAAGGGGTGCAGCGGGATACAGGCGGTCATGCAGTTGCGCTGACGACGTCAATGGATTATGTCTATGATGGCAAGGCGGGCGAGACGTTTTGGGCAATATCTGATATTGGTTGGGCCGTTGGGCACTCTTATACGATCTATGCGCCGTTACTGGCGGGTATGACCAGTATCATGTATGAGGGCTTACCGCATATGCCAAACCCTGGCATCTGGTGGCGCATCGTCGAGGCCAACAAAGTCAATATTTTGTTCACTGCACCCACAGGCGTGCGCATGCTCAAAAAGCAAGACGAAAGCTGGATGACGCGTTACGATGTCTCTAGTGTGAAGTCGTTCTTTTTGGCAGGCGAGCCGCTTGATGAGTCAACGGCCAATTGGTTAACCCAACATCTAGGCGTACCAATTTTAGATCATTATTGGCAGACAGAATCTGGTTGGCCAATCTTAAGTCATACGCCAAAATTCAATCACAAACCGCATAAGCAGGGATCACCTGGTTACCCGATGTATGGCTATGAGGCGCATGTCATTAATGAGGAAACGGGCGATCCTTGTCAGGCTGGCGAAAAAGGGCTGCTCGCAATTAAAGCACCACTACCGCCTGGCTGTCTCACTACGGTATGGCGTAATGACGAGCGATTTATCAGCAGCTACTTTGGTCTGTTTGATGGTCAGCAGTACTCAACCTCGGACTATGCAGTGACAGATGAAGAAGGGTATTTCTACATCTTAGGGCGTACCGATGATGTGATTAACGTCGCAGGACATCGAATAGGCACGCAAGAGATTGAGGAGGCCATCAGTACACATCCAGAGATGGCAGAGTGCGCTGTAGTGGGTATTCAAGACGAGCTAAAAGGCGAGCTGCCCATTGCATTCTGCGTCCTAAAAGATCAGATGCAAATTGAAACCACCGAAAACCGTTTTCGTATTGAGCAGCAAGTGATAGGCGCAGTCGTCAAATCTTTGGGTGGCATTGCCCGACCCGCTGCGATTTATTTCCCGCAGGCGCTGCCAAAGACCCGCTCTGGTAAAATATTACGTCGCTCAATTCGTGCTTTAGCGGAAGACCAGCCAACAGGAGATATGTCAACGCTTGATAACCCAACTGCTATTGATGCGATCAAGCAGGCGATGAAAGATTATTGATTGGTATAAATTAGCCTCATACAAAAATAGTGATGTTGTTCATCGCGTATCAAAGTCAGGTTAACTTCAAAAAGCTCATGAGTCATCATGGGCTTTTTTTGTTTTTGTTATTTAAACAATTTTTATAAAAACACGTGCTATTAAAATAAACTTAGATAAAATTTCGATAAAGCGCTTGACCGTAAAAATGATTTATTGTTATAGTTAATAACGATACAAAATAAATCATTTTAAAATTCAGTTTTTAATAATGCTTTACAGACAAATACTCATCGCTTTTATTTTTCTAATAAATATATAGGTGCCGTCACACGGTAGTCTCGCAAAAAAGATAAGGATATCTTATGCACCACGTTCAACAGCTCATCAATGGTCAGTTCGTACAATCAAACACCGATGAATGGATCGATATCACCGATCCTGCGACGCAAGAAGTCATCGCCAAAGTCCCACAAACTACCAATGATGAGATTAACCAAGCGGTTGCATCCGCACAGACTGCGTTTGAGACATGGCGCAAAACGCCAATTACCACGCGTGCGCGTATCTTTTTAAAGTATCAATCTTTGATTCGTGATCATATGGATGAGCTGGCAGAAATCTTGACCGCAGAGCAAGGCAAAACGATTGCAGATGCACGCGGTGATGTGTTCCGCGGTCTAGAAGTGGTAGAGCATGCCGCTGGTATTGCCAATCTGCAAATCGGCGACTTCGTAGAAAACGTGGCGTCAGGTGTCGATACTTATAGTATTTGGCAGCCACTCGGCGTTTGCGCTGGTATCACACCATTTAACTTCCCAGCGATGATTCCACTATGGATGTTCCCAATGGCGATTGCTACGGGTAATACATTTATCCTAAAACCGTCTGAACAAGATCCGATGGTGACTATGCGTTTGGTTGAGCTAGCGATTGAAGCGGGCGTACCAGAAGGCGTTCTTAACGTGGTACATGGAGGCAAAGCAACCGTCGATGCTATCTGCGACCATCCAGATATCAAAGCCGTTTCTTTTGTAGGCTCTACTCATGTAGGCAAACACGTCTATGAGCGTGCCAGTCAATCAGGTAAGCGTGCCCAGTGCATGATGGGTGCCAAAAACCATGGCGTTATCCTGCCAGATGCCAATAAAGAGCAAACGCTCAATCAGTTAGCAGGCGCAGCATTTGGTGCAGCTGGTCAGCGCTGTATGGCGCTGTCAGTCGTCGTACTAGTAGGCGCAGCTGGTGAGTGGATTGATGAGATTAAAGCAAAAGCAGAAAGCTTGGTCGTCTCAGCTGGCAAAAATGACAAGGATTTGGGGCCGTTGATTTCGCCTGCTGCGAAGGCCCGTGTCGAGCATTTGATTGGGACTGGGGTAGAAGAGGGCGCAAGCTTGATACTAGATGGTCGCGGAATTACCGTTGAAGGGTTCGAGAAAGGTAACTTTGTAGGCCCAACTATCTTTGATAATGTCACAAGTGATATGCAAATTTATCAACAAGAAATCTTTGGTCCAGTACTATGTATTATGCGTGCTAACAGCTTGGACGAAGCGATTGCACTATTGAATGCCAATCCACATGGCAATGGTACGGCGATATTTACTCAGTCAGGGGCAGCTGCACATAAATTCCAGCAAGATATTCAAGTTGGTCAAATCGGTATTAACTTGCCAATCCCTGTGCCACTACCAATGTTCTCGTTCTCAGGTTCACGTGGCAGCAAGCTTGGTGACCTAGGTCCTTATGGCAAGCAAGCCGTCCAGTTCTATACTCAGACAAAGACTGTGACTGCGCGTTGGTTTGATGATGAAGCGAGCCGCGGTGTTAATACGACGATTTCAATTTAATCGTCAGCTCATTGTCGTTTCGTTATGACATTTTGTGTTTTCGGTATGACGATAATGCGACTTGCGGTACTATTAAACGCAATTTTATTATCGTTATGCCACTATCATGTCGCGCTAATGTCTTATAAAATCTCTGACCAACCTTTTTATTAAAGCTTTTATTAATGTTTATCTGAGATTTAAGCCCTCTATTTGATCTATAAGAACAAGGATGACCCTATGGATTTTTCATTGACCGATGACCAAGTCGCCTTTCGCCAAACGGCTCGTCAGTTTGCGCAAAAAGAGCTAAAGCCAAATGCTGCTGAATGGGATCGCAACTCGCATTTCCCAATAGATGTGATCAAAAAATCTGGTGAGCTTGGCTTTTTGGGACTGTATACCAATCCAGAATATGACGGCTTAGGCCTACCAAGACTGGACTCAGCGATGGTATTCGAAGAGCTTGCATGGGGCGATACGGCTGTAGCCGCTTATATGAGTATTCATAATATGGCTGCATGGATGATTGGTGAGTATGGTAGCGATACGCTATGCAAAAAATATCTACCCAACATGGTCAGCGGTGAGTGGCTTGGTAGCTATTGTTTAACAGAACCAAATGCAGGGTCTGATGCAGCTTCATTACGTACCAAAGCGGAGAAGCAAGGCGAGCATTACGTACTGAACGGCGAAAAAACCTTTATCTCTGGCGCAGGTTCAACCGATGTATTGGTGGTGATGGCGCGTACTGGTGGTGCTGGGCCAAAAGGTGTATCAGCGTTTGTTGTAGATGCCAATAGTGCTGGTATTGAATATGGTAAAAATGAGCATAAGATGGGCTGGAAAGCACAGCCAACACGCACGATTAGTTTTAAAGATGTCAAAGTCCCAACAGAAAACCTGATAGGTGAGGAAGGCCAAGGCTTTCGTATCGCTATGAAAGGACTCGATGGTGGTCGTATCAATATCGGTATTTGCGCGGTAGGAACGGCGCAGACTGCATTAGAGACGGCAACCAGCTACGTACAAGAGCGTAGCCAATTTGGCAGTCCAATCGCAAGCTTACAATCAGTACAGTTTAAACTTGCTGATATGTTGACTCAGACCATCGCCGCGCGCCAAATGCTGTATCTTGCAGCTGACAAAGTCGACAACAATGATGGGCAAGCGTCTACCTACTGCGCAATGGCCAAGCGTCTCTCCACCGACCTTTGTTTCGATGTTGCCAATGAAGCTCTGCAATTGCACGGCGGCTATGGTTATCTAAACGAGTATCCACTTGAGCGCCACGTACGCGATTTGCGTGTGCATCAAATTCTAGAAGGCACCAATGAGATCATGCGAGTGATTATTTCGCGTCAAGTCTTGCAAGATGAAGGGCTAAGCCAACTTCGCTAATTTATCTCGATCTACTGAAACAAGGATGTTTTATGACAGATTATACAAACCTAAAGCTATCAATTGATGGTCATACCGCAACATTGACGTTGAATAACCCACCGGCACACACGTGGACGATGGACAGTCTGCAAGCACTTAAGCAGCTCATCACAGATCTCAATGCCAATGACGATGTCTACGCATTGATCGTGCATGGAGATGGTGAAAAATTTTTTTCAGCTGGTGCAGATTTAAACAATTTTTCAGACGGTGATAAAGGCCGTGCCATCAGCATGGCGATTGCATTTGGCGAGGCGTTTGAAGCATTGTCTGCCTATCGAGGTGTCAGTATCGCAGTGATTAACGGCTATGCGATGGGCGGCGGACTTGAGTGTGCGCTCGCATGTGATATCCGTATTGCAGAAGCGCACGCACAGATGGCACTGCCAGAAACAGGCGTAGGATTATTGCCATGTGCTGGTGGCACACAGAACCTACCTATGTTAGTAGGGGAAGGTTGGGCCAAACGCATGATACTGTGTGGTGAGCGGATCGATGCAGATACGGCATTGCGTATCGGTCTGGTTGAAGAGGTCGCTGCAAAAGGTGAGGGATTGCAAATCGCTCAGGCCTTGGCAAAAAAAGTCGCTAAACAGTCTCCTGTTGCTATCAGTTATTCTAAGTCGCTTATTCAAGCGGCTAGAGATACACCGCCTGCGCAAAACCTCATCCATGAGCGTGAAGCGTTCGTGAAGTTGTTTGATACCAACGATCAGCGCGAAGGGGTACAAGCCTTTTTAGAAAAGCGTAAACCCAATTGGCAAAACAAATAAACAGCAGTCAAAACGCTTAAGCCATTTTTATTATTTAATTTTGTAGGTCACTTTTATGACAGCAGCGACGAATGATATTAACTCCCAAATTTCAGTCAATAATGCAGCACAAGAAGCGCCTGTACTGTTCAGTACTGAACCGACAGATTGCGGGCACTTGATTGGAGTCATGACACTTAACACCCCAAAATCACTTAATGCACTCAGCGTTGATATGTGTCAATTGCTCTCAGCGCAGTTAGAGCAATGGCAAGCCGATGATCAAGTGGTTGCGCTTGTATTAAAAGGTGCAGGGGATAAAGCGTTCTGTGCGGGCGGCGATATTCGTAAGCTCTATGACAGCATGTCTACCAGTGCACCAATGCCAAACCCATATGCTACTGAATTTTTTAGTCACGAGTACCGTCTCTATCGTCAAATGCACTTTTATCCGAAACCATTAATACTTTGGGGCGATGGCATCATCATGGGCGGCGGTATGGGACTGATGGCAGGATGTAGTCATCGTTTGGTCACTGAGCGTACGCGTTTTGCCATGCCTGAAGTCACAATTGGACTGTTCCCTGATGCATCTGGTAGTTGGTTTTTGCAGCGTATGCCTGCTAAGACGGGTTTGTTTTTAGGTCTAACTGGCGCGATGTGTAATGGCAGTGACGCGCTATTGGCCAATCTGGCAGAGTATGCTGTTGCTAGCTATGACTATGATGCTGTTATCCAATGTCTCAAACAGAGCAACTGGCAGGCAGTCGATAACACTAGCAGTGCAGATAAGTGCCATGACAATAGCGCACATAGTATTGTTAGTCGTGCGCTTGCTGAACTGCCCGTAGCCGAACTGCCAGATAGTAAGCTGGCAACATATTGGCAACCTATCCAGCAACTGATGAATAGTGGCGGTTTGGCTGATATCGATACGCTGCTACAAAGCGATGCAGCACTCGCACAGCTAAACCAAGATTTTGCAGCAGACAGCTGGACGCAGCGCGCAGTCGCCACTTATCGCCATGGCTGCCCAGTAACGGCTGCATTAACCTATGCGCTGTATTACAAAGTCGCTGACCTATCGATCGAACAAGTACTGTATTTAGAAACCAACGTCGCAGTACATTGCGCGGCCAATCCTGACTTCAAAGAAGGCGTGCGGGCGCTATTGATTGATAAAGATAGAAGTCCTAAATGGTCGCGCTCATTAGTAGATTGTATCAGTGTAGAAGGGCAGGCGTATATCGACCAGCATTTTGTCAATCCTTATGCAAAAGGTGAGCATCCTTTGAGCGATTGGTTAGGTAGTGACGCTTTGGGTAGTCAGTATGTCCGCTAACTGCCTAAAAGAAATTTATAACGTAAAACAGTCAGCGACTTTATAACGCTTTGAAGAATGATGCTAAGACATAAGATAGCAGCATTCATTAATAAGCAATATTCACTAATAAATACTGTTAAATAGCATGTAGCAATAGCTACATCATAAATCATCAAGGAGTGATGAGATGGGTACGAAGGATACAAGTACGATGGATAATAATAACTCTAAACCAAATATCGCCTTCATTGGGCTTGGTAATATGGGTGCGCCAATGGCAGAGAATTTATTAAAGGCAGGTTACGAGCTATCTGTTTTTGATTTGTCTGAGGTTGCAACCCAGCGCTTAGCACAAGCAGGGGCCAGTATCGCAAAAAGTCCTAAAGATGCTGCAAGCAATGCTCAAGTTGTGATTAGTATGTTACCTGCAGGTCAGCATGTACATTCTGTATATCTGGGCGATAGCGGATCTAATGGTCTGCTAGCAGAACTGCCAAAAGGCACGCTTGTGATTGATAGTAGTACGATTGCGGCAGCTGATGCAAGGACAGTGGCAGAGGCGGCAAGTAAGCTTGGCATCGACTTTTTGGATGCGCCAGTCTCTGGTGGCACAGGCGGGGCAGTTGCTGGTAGTTTGACTTTTATTGTTGGCGGTAGCGTTGAAGCTTTTGCCAAGGCTGAGCCTATTCTCGCTATCATGGGAAAGAATATCTTTCATGCTGGCGAGCACGGTGCAGGACAAGTGGCTAAAATCTGTAACAATATGCTGCTAGGCATTCTGATGGCAGGCACGGCAGAGGCGATTAATCTAGGCGTCAAGAACGGTCTAGATCCCAAAGTGCTATCAGATATCATGCTACAGAGCTCAGGGCGTAACTGGACACTAGAAGTTTATAACCCTTACCCGAAAGTCATGGAAAATGTGCCCTCTAGCAATGGCTATCAAGGCGGTTTTATGAGCAAATTGATGCAAAAAGATTTGAACCTTGCGATGCAGACTGCTCAAGACACTGAAGTAGAAACGCCAATGGGTGCTAAAGCAACAGAGTTATATGCCTCACATACTGTAGAGAATGGTGATAAAGATTTCTCTAGTATTATCGGACGTCATGATGTCTCATTATTGTCCTAAGCATAACTCTCTTGACTGCTTCTCTTTTGAATGTAACCTTCTTAGACATATCAATTTTTAGGAATACCAATTCTTAAAGATACTAATATTAAGAATTTTTCGTATCATTAGTAGGTGGCATTAATTAAGAGAATGCATTTGCTAAAAAGAAAAAGGTCTACGCTAAAATCATAGCGTAGACCTTTTTTTATGGCTAATAGACTGTGTTAGCTTTGCAGATCGTAGACGAGCGTCTGAACGTCTTGCGCAGCTTTCTGTAGGCGTGGTACATGAGTCAGCAGATCGTCGAGTGATACTCGTATAGTTGGTGCATGCAAATAGAGAGAAGCCAGATAGCGTGACTTTTTGTCGAGTATAGGTACAGCCACTGCCACCATCTCAGAGATAAACTCCTCATTATCGATGCCGATACCAGTATCAGCGATACGATCAAGCTCGGCATTTAATGCATCGATATCAGTAATCGTATTCTTAGTGAACTTATCTAGTGGTAACCCTTGTAGTATTTTCATACGGCTAGTTGTAGATAGTTGGCTTAGATAGAGCTTGCCAGTCGCTGTACACCACATGGGTGATTTTGCTCCGACAGGAAGATAAATCTGTAGTGGTAAGGTCGTTTGAGCACGGTTGGTATAGATCATATTCATATGATAAGGAATACCAATGCCGCAAGTTTCTTTTAGCTCGTCAACCAGCTTTTGCAAAATCATCTGCCGTTCGTTAAAAAATAACCGTTGCTGCCAGAGCTCAACGCTCAAATTGCGTACGCGCTTACCAGGGATAATACCGCCACCAATATCAACAGTCAAAAAACCATCATCAACCAAGTTTTGAATCAATCTATGAATGGTCGGTTTAGGGATATCTAGCTCTTGTGAGAGCTCTAGTGGAGAAAGCGGTTTTGAAGCATAAGACACTGCTTCGATGATTTCTAGGACACGGGTAATCGACGATACTTTAGGCATATATATGACTCAGTAGGAGTAAAGAAATAGAGCAGACAGCATCACAAAATTTTCATAAATAAGACAAATGGTGACAATACTGACGTTCTATAACAAATCTATTATAACAACTAATTTAGCATAATATCCGCTTGAGGCAAGCGTTAGTCGCGTTATATGAGATCATTTATATCGTTTTATTTGTTGGTGTAGATTTTCTTATATAAGTAACAATAGATACGTCAACTCACAAGGCATACTATTCTGTAAGGTTAAGCCATATAACTGTCATTGATTCAAAGTGCGTTCTAGATAATTATGTGGACATGTTTTGCAATACCCTTACATAAACATTAAGCAAGCGAAGTCTCATGTTTACGCTGTTTGGTTACTTTAAGGACGTTATGTAACATAAAAGCGAATTTTTGCAGATTGGTGTAGCAATTATTACAGTACCTATGCAATCTTTACATAATGGCAAATAAAAACAGCATCAGTAGGGGTGACTTTTTAAGTCAGAATTGTTTTAATCACCTCAACAAAATGATGGTTTAAAAAAAGCACAATCATCGTTTTTTATGGGCGGGTTTATTTCACACTTTAGGAGAATAATTATGAAATTGATTAAATTGACGGCAATCTCTGCTGCTGTTCTAGCATCAACTGCTGCATTAGCTGCTGATCCAGTTATCGTTGTTGATGACAATGCTGCAGTTGCATATGAAGCTGAGCCAGTTGCTGTTGCTTATCAAGCTGAGCCAGTTGCTGTTGCTTATCAAGCAGAACCTGCTGCTTATGCATACGATGCTAACGCTGGTGTAGTAAGCAACACTACTGGCGCTGTTGTTGGTGGTACTAAAGGTTTCTTCAGTAAAGTAGTGAACCCAGCATCAGTTAGCGCTGAAGTTGGTACTTTAGGTTATGGTGCTAACATCGGTTGGTCACTTAACGAAAAAACTGAATTGCAAGCTGGTTGGGCAGGTGGCGATGTAGCTGACCTTTTCGGCGGTGATTTCGATGCAGACGACGTAAACTATGATGTAGATGCTGACTTTAGTAACCCATACCTAGGTGTACAATTACGTCCTACTGGTAACTGGTTCACAGTTGGTGCTGGTATCATTGTTCCTGATAACGATATCGATGTACGTGCAAATTCTGAAGGTCCAAATTTCAGAATTGATGATGTTGATTATGATGCTGGCCAAACTGGAACATTGTCTGGTACTATCGAGCACCGTAACAAGTTAGCTCCTTATGCTACTATCGGTTTCCGTCCTAACATCACCAATAACTTCGGTCTATTCGGTGAAATCGGTGCAGCATACATGGGTAAAACTGATGCCACTGTTCGCTCAAGCAACCCAGATGCTCTAGTTACAGCTGTATCTGGAAATAGTGGTAATACTTCTACAACTGTTGTTACAGGTAAGGATGTTGCTAAAGCTGCTGAGCAAGAGCTAGAAGATAAAGATTGGTTAGAGTGGTTCCCAATTGTTAAAGTTGGTGCAACTTACCGTTTCTAAGCTAATCACAGTTTAAATACTGTCATTAGTAGAAAACAAAAAACGATCCTTTTTAGGGTCGTTTTTTTATGTCTAAAATAAATTAGTGAAAATATTCTGAAATCAGGTTTGAATTTTGCTCAAAAGACCTTGATCAGAAAACGATGACAGTTTGCTGAGATTGTAACGCGGCAATACGATAAACAGATTGGTAATCCGTATCTTCACTATCATTGAGTACAGATGCAGAGTTAATCTCTCTATTATTTTCAATCAAGCTAGGAATAAGGTGAGAGTAATCCATACCTAAGCCTTGAGCTAATGTATATTGGTTGACTTTGATAAAGCTTTCTTTTATTTGCCATAACAGTTTGGCAGTGCGTTCTCGCTGATCTGTAGATAGCTCCTGTAAAATCGTCAACTCACTCTCTGAGTAGAAACGCTTGACTACATGCCACGCAATATTATTGGTCTCTATATCGATACCGGCAGGACGCTGACGACTAATAACAACCGCTATTTTACTGTGTAAACGCGTAAAATTTGTCTGATTCGATTCTGTGGTTTGCTTTGAACTACTAGCGTCTGTATGGCTGAAGCATACATAATGCTGACTATTAACAAGCCGATAGGGAAAACTTGACTCATCCAAGGTGTCATCTATTTCTAACTTCTTAAGCAGCTCTTGCAATAGTTGCCTGACGCCTTGTCGCTGCTGCTGACGCTGTTTACGCGCTAGAGTAGGTACTGAGTGTTTAGGCACTGCTGTCGCCATCTGATATTGCCAATTTAGGCTATTAAACTTGATGATGTCTTCATACGACGTATTACATGATGACAACCATGAGGATGTATTGCACAAGCTTCCAGTGACTGAATGACTGATTGACTCGCTCACTTGAGCCGTCACACACCATGTCGTGGTGTCGAGTTGAGTATACTGTATCTGGGTAAGGTTGGAAGTCGGCATATATTAATAGTCATCAAAAACGATTATTATAGAATTGAATATATAAGAATGTGTAAGTTTGAACGTAATGTACTTGAGACGTCGATAGTCATATCTCAATTGCTATGTCTAAATAATCTATATTTAATTATCGGGTCAAAAATATCAAAAGCCCAGCAATATATTATTACTGGGCTTTATTTAATCGTCGAACGTTATAAATAACGCTAAATCACAATTTAGTAAGACAGCTCAGCACGACGGTTTTGTGCATACGCGTCTTCAGTGTTACCAGCTGCTGCAGGGCGCTCTTCACCATAGCTAATCACACGGATGTTGTTTGCAGTGACACCTTGAGCAGCAAGGTAGTTACGAGCAGCTTGTGCGCGTCGCTCACCTAGTGCCATGTTGTATTCACGGCTACCGCGCTCATCAGTGTGACCTGCGATAACGACAGTCGCTGCTGGGTTTGAATTTAGCAGGCTTACGTGTTGGTTAAGGACGCTCGCTGATTGAGCAGTAATTTCGCTGCTATCAAAGGCAAAGTAGACCACTGCTTGTATATTCTCAGCGCCAGTGATGACAGCGTTTGAGTTATCAACGATAACAGCACCGTTATAGCCCACTTGTCCACCTGGAATACCTAGCGGGGCAACGACAACTTCTGAGGTAGAACGCTTGGTAGCACAACCAGTGGTTAATGCAACGGCACTTGATAATAAAGCAAGAACAGCGATCTTAGAAAAACTGATTGACATGACGAGCTCCTAAAATTTTAATTAAATTTGTTTTTTTAAACTGCTTCCGATAAAACTTAGGCAATCTCTATCTATAATATACTAAATGTTAATTTATGTAAGTATTTTTACTGTAAATTACGATAGATAAAATCGAGCGTATTACCAGCGGTGCTTGCCCCAGTTTTCAGGGTTGGCCCAGTAGTCAGCATTGAGCCAATTCGGCAGTTGTTTGTAATCATATAGGTTAAATTGCCAAAGCGTTGCAGTAACGGTTGATGAGGTAATAGATTGAATGTCATCAATATTTAGAGATGGCTCATTCAATATATCAAATGGCGTAAAGCCGTAAGGTTTTAGGTCTATCGAGCTGTCCAATGCAATAAGCAAGTGCGCGGCATACAGGTCACGGTAGCGCATGAGTAGCGGCACATAGTGTTGAGTCAGCTCTTCTGACAAGGTGGGTAGCCAAAAGCAAGCAAGCTCATAACGATCAGGTACATGCTGTTTAGCAAGATCTGATAACGTTGATAAGTGTCGTGCGTTCCGCTTCGATTCAGTGTTCTCATTAGTAGATGTAGTATCGTCAAGTTGTGCTTGTAGTGCTAATAAATCCGCATGGTTATGTATTACCCATAATGCTTCACTATTATCTTTGCTATGCTCAGGTGACAGTTCTGTCTGAGTCGCCAATGAGGGTAGTAGCGCGTCAACATACTCTATAAGCAAAGGTAGGGTAATGTCTGCGCGTTTCACCGTATTTTTTGTCATATAATAGGCCGTTAGTTAAATGATAGGTCATCAGTATGACTATTAAATCATTTTCAACGACATTATCCAATTGATAACGTATGTTTCATATTTAAATCATCTTGAACCGACGATATCTTACTTTACATACTTGAAATTTGGCGATTTAGGTCAATCTAGCTATAAGCTTGATAAGAAAATCAATTTAGTAATGAAGTTAGCTTAGTCACTGCGAAGTTTTGTGTATGTGCTTAGTTTATTAAGCGCTTAGCTGATTAGTTAGCCTAAAGATAAGGTCTTTATTTGCACTAGTGCCTTTTGCAAATAGTAAAATGATATTAATCATATATTACTCATCCCCAGTAAAAATACCTTATAACCAAACCACCGATAATAATAGGACGCCATATGTCTACTGCTGAAACTGATGCACAAATCATCAATCCTGAAATGCCAGATGTGCCGCCCCATACGCCAAGTAAGATTAATCTAAAAGACTATACCAAACCAAGTTTTGATGTCGAGACAGTACATTTAGATATTAAGCTGTTTGAAGACTACGCGCAGGTAGACAGTACGCTTGAGATGGTACGTCAAACGGCAGGGGATATCGTCTTATTTGGTGAGTCATTAGAGCTGCTAACGATTACGATGAACGGTAAGGCGTTGAGCACTGAGGATTATCAGCAGGAAGCAAGTAAGCTGACGATTTATAATGCCCCTGAGCGAGCTACTTTAGACATTCAAGTGCGTATCTACCCACAGACTAATACGGCGCTTGAAGGTCTGTATATGGCGGGCAGTGGCGACGATACTATGTTTGTGACTCAGTGCGAGCCAGAGGGTTTCCGTAAGATTACTTTTTATCCGGATCGCCCTGATGTGTTGGCGATATTTACCACGCGACTTGAAGCAGATAAGCGCTATCCGACGTTATTGGCCAATGGTAACTTAGTCGAAGCAGGTGAAGTGGCCGACGCGCCAGACCGCCATTACGCCATCTGGCACGATCCAACTAATAAGCCAAGCTATCTATTTGCCTGTGTAGTTGCCGATTTAGATGTATTGACAGATTCTTATACGACCAGCGAAGGTCGAGAAGTATTGCTTGAGTTGTATGCCAAGTCTGCTGATATCGATAAATGCGATGTCGGTATGCAAGCCCTAAAAGATGCCATGGAGTGGGATGAGGTCAATTACGGGCGAGCTTATGATCTAGATCGCTATATGATTGTGGCGGTCAGCCAGTTTAATATGGGTGCAATGGAAAATAAGGGTTTGAATATTTTTAACACCGCTTGCGTGTTATCTAGCCCTGAGACGACCACCGATGCCCGTAGTTTTAGCGTAAAAGCCATTATTGCTCATGAGTATTTTCATAATTGGACTGGTAACCGTATCACTTGCCGTGATTGGTTTCAGCTGTGCTTGAAAGAAGGCTTCACCGTTTACCGTGATCAATCGTTCTCAGCAGATCAACAGTCAAGTGCGGTACAGCGTATTGATGACGTAGCGACTCTACGTGCCCATCAATTTAGCGAAGATGCAGGCCCATTAGCACATCCAGTACGTCCAGAGAGTTTTGTTGAGATTAATAATTTTTATACGACGACTGTCTATGAGAAAGGCGCTGAAATTGTACGCATGATTGCCAATACGTTAGGGCCAGATGATTTCCGAAAAGGAACAGATGAGTACTTCCGTCGCTATGATGGACAAGCGGTAACGGTTGAGGACTTTTTATCAGCGCTGAGTATCACTGATGACAAAATCGAGAATTTTATTGATTGGTATCGTCAGCCTGGTACGCCAGTGGTATCGGGTTCTCAAACCTATGATAGCGCAGCACAGACGCTGACCATTACTTTGAATCAGCAGACACGCCATGTTAAAGGCTTTGATGCACCAAAACCATTGCCAATACCTGTAGCAACCGCCTTATTTGACAAAGACTCAGGCGCTATCGTTGCTGAGCGTATGTTATTGCTTGACGAGGCGACGCAAACGTTTGTCTTTGAGAATGTCGCGAGCGAGCCTGTTGTGTCATTACTACGTGATTTTAGTGCGCCAGTACAGCTTAACTATGACTACCAAGATGCAGACTTAGCATTTTTGCTCAAGCATGAAACCAATGGATTTAACCGCTGGCAGGTCACTCAAATGCTGGTAAATCGTATTTTGCTGCAAGGCCAAGGTACGAAGAGCAGCCCTGATGTATATTTGGAAGCATTGGCGCAGACGTTGCCTGTCTTAGCGGCTGACGATGCGATGCTAGCGGCACGATTGCTTGATATTCCATCAGCGCAAGAGCTGGCTTCTGCTATTTCTAAAGACTACGATCCAGTGTTGGTTAAAGAGCAGCGCGATGGGCTATACAAGCAAGTGGCTGATAAGTTAAAAGGCCAATGGGCTGAGCTGTACAACAACCTGCCAATGCAGTCTTATGAGGATAGCGCTGAAGCTCGAGGTATTCGTGCGCTGCGTAATGTCGTGCTCGATATGGCGTTGACTGCCAATGTAGATGCTGCAGCAGACTGGGCACAACAGCAGTATGATAATGCCAGCTGTATGACTGAGCGCTTTGGTGCACTGAAGGCCATGGTCAATCACCAATTGGCAGGTGCAGATAAGTATTTAGCGGACTTCTATGAGCGTTTCCAAGCAAACGATCTGGTTATCGATTTGTGGTTCAGTGTCCAAGCTGCGGCTGACGACGTAACGCCTGATATGGTCAAGTCGCTGCTGACGCACACAGACTTTGATTGGAATACGCCTAATCGTGTCCGTTCGGTTATCAGCGCTTTTAGCTCGCAACCGACGGTACTCTGGACGGCAGAAGGTCTAGAGATGTATACAGGCGTGATTCAGAAATTAGATGATGCCAATCCTGTATTAGCCTCACGCTTACTGCAAGTACTAGCCCGCTGGAATACGTTGGCTGAGCAGCGTCGTCAAATGGCGCACGAGCAGCTGATAGATTTACAAAAGAATGTCTCATCTAAGCATGTGCTCGAAAGCTTAGAGAGCGTGTTAGGTGCTGCAAATAATTAATTGAGAGCAGTGCAATATACATCGAAATGTAATATCAATTTTATGAAAATATCAATTTCAGAATAAGGTTAGCTCTGACCAATTAACGAAACATGTATCGTTGCTGGTCATTGCTAATCAAATTTTAGAATAGAGTGTTTCTTATAGAATGTTCATAAATAAAAAGCCCCTTTCGCACTGATGCGCAAGGGGCTTTTTATTGTTTGCTTGACGATAAATTATCGCGAATAGCGATTAGCGATTTGGTAGCACATCTTTTACCATATCACGTAAGTCACGTAATGCTGTGACAGTGCTATCCCAATCTAGGCAACCATCGGTGATCGATTTGCCATACTCAAGCTGGCTTAAATCAGCAGTCAATTTTTGATTGCCGCCTTTTAAGTGGCTCTCAATCATCATACCGATAATTGATTTATTGCCGTTTTGAATTTGTTCGGCAACGTTTTTGATAACCATCGGTTGTAGGTAAGGGTCTTTACCGGAGTTGGCATGGCTTGAGTCAATCATAATCTTGCTATTGGTCTTGCCTTTTGCCAGCTCGTTTTCAACTTGAGCTACCGCAGTTTCATCATAGTTAGGTTTACCATTACCACCGCGAAGTACCACGTGCGCGTAAGGATTACCTTTAGATTTGATGATAGAGACTTTACCATCTGATGATAGACCTAAGAAGCTATGACCTTCTTTAACCGCTTGCATGGCATTTACAGCTACCGTCATACCGCCATCAGTACCATTTTTGAAGCCAACTGGGCATGATAAGCCAGAGCTCATTTCGCGATGCGTTTGGCTTTCAGTGGTACGTGCTCCAATGGCTGACCAGCTGATTAGATCTTGGATGTACTGCGGCGTATTTGGATCAAGTGCTTCAGTCGCGCAAGGTAGACCTTTTTCATTCAGATCAAGTAGCAATTTACGAGCCGTGCGCAAGCCTTTTTCTATATCAAAACTGTCATTCATGTCAGGGTCGTTGATCATGCCTTTCCAGCCAACCGTCGTACGAGGTTTTTCAAAATAAACACGCATGACCACAAATACACTGTCTTCAATTTCTTTTGCCAATACGGCTAAACGATCGGCATATTCGTGAGCGGCTTTGATATCGTGAATAGAGCAAGGGCCAATGACCACAAACAAACGCTTGTCTTTACCATCCAAGATATCTTGAATAGTATTACGACCTTTTAGTACGGTGTTATACGCGTCGTCTGACAGAGGCAGCTCGGCTTTTAGCTCGGCGGGGGTAATCAAAGGAATAAATTTTTCAATATTCACGTCGTCAATATCTGCATTATGGGTAACTGATGTTGTCATGGTTATATATCGTCTAGCTGATTTATAGGAATAATCATTATGCGGACAAAAGTGTTGGTTGACAAGGGTAGTCGAGCAGTTAATTGACTGATAACTGGAATGAGGAAACTAAAACTTAGTTATACTTATAGAGACTTAGCGTGATATTTGACGTTCTAAATGCACGTTTAGCATTTGGTTTTTCTATCTATTAATAAGAGTTGATTGAGTTTTTGGTCCATAACGCTCA
The DNA here is from genome assembly GCF_022129405.1 of Psychrobacter sp. Ps2. Classification (NCBI taxonomy): domain Bacteria; kingdom Pseudomonadati; phylum Pseudomonadota; class Gammaproteobacteria; order Moraxellales; family Moraxellaceae; genus Psychrobacter; species Psychrobacter sp. Ps2. The sequence continues at coordinate 69,993 of NZ_JADQAM010000051.1, forward strand.
GATTTTATGCGTGAATTTCGCTATTTGTACCATCGTCAAGTATGATAGCAACATTAGCGATGGGTAGCCCAAACTGTGGCATTAAAACAGTACGGATGAGTGCTCATATTATTCATAAGGTCGTATCGCTGATTTATTACGTTATATTTTATAATAACGGTTTATTTTATTTTGTGTATTTCTAATATCGAGAGCTTGTCATGACAGATTCTGCTACGTCTCATCACCATACTGACCTCATTCATCAAGCCGAGACGAATTCTCAAGTAGCAAAGATAAATGCTACGCCGCTAGTGATAGGCATCGTCGCAGGTGAGGTATCTGGTGACAGCTTAGGCGCAGATTTTATGCGGCAAATGAATAATCTACGTGATGATATTGTCTGGGTAGGCGTGGGCGGTACGAAAATGCAGGCGCAAGGGCTACAGAGTATTTTTCCGTTAGAGCGCTTGGCAGTGATGGGTCTGGTTGAGGTCATGTCGCAGCTACCGGATTTGCTCAAAGCGCGCCGCGAGCTACTGAGCGCATTTAAGACCGCCAATATTGATTGGTTCGTCGGTATTGATGCGCCTGATTTTAATTTGCGAGTATCCAAAAAACTAAAGCCCCAAGGCGTGTTTTGTGTGCAGTACGTCAGCCCTTCTATTTGGGCGTGGCGCGAGTCGCGTATTCATAATATTAAAGCGGCGACCAATTTGGTGCTATGCCTATTCCCGTTTGAGTTGCCAGTTTATGAGCGACATAACCATCCGGCGATCTGTGTGGGTCATCCATTGCTACGAACCATTGATCAGACGTTGATAGATACACCAATCAATCAACGTCGCAGTGAGTTGGTCTGGGACAATGATGGGTTGCAGCAGTTCTTCATCGAACGATTTGATGATGTGAGTCAGCTTATTTGTGTGATGCCAGGCTCTAGGCGCGGTGAAATTACAGCCATTTTGCCATTGATGCTTGATGGTATCCAAAAGTTAATCCTGTTAGATCCTAAGCTGTGCTTTATTATTCCAACGGTCGATCAAAACCATCAGTATATTGTGCAAGAAGTGATCGACCAACGCTCAGAACAGCTACGTGCAGCAATTGTAGTGGTCTACGATGATACCCAGCCAGAATTTAGCCAACATGCCATGGCGGCATCAGATATTGTGATGCTGGCATCTGGGACAGCAACGCTGGAGGCAATGCTGCTTGAACGTCCGATGGTAGTGGTCTATCAATTAAATCAGCTGACTTACCAAATAGCCAAGCGTCTGGTAAAAGTACCATATGTGGCATTGCCTAATATATTGGCTAATGCGCCAATCGTACCTGAGCTGATTCAAGAGCAGGCGAGCGGTGACAATATCTGCCGCACCGTAATGCGATTGCTGCAACCACGCGCTTATGCCGAGCAATTACACGACTTACTAGTGACAAAGCAGTCGCTACAACAGCAAAGTAACCATGAGCCTGCAAACAGCGTGATTGAACAGTGGTTTATTCAAAATACCGATATTATTAATCCTAATTAAATGAGAAAGACATTTTAATATTATGCATATTCAACACAGTACAGAAAGCCCAGTTCAAGTAATTGACATCAATATTGAGCACATCGATGTCAAAGGACAATATATTCAGTTAGCAGCGCCCATACACTTATATGGGCAAATGAATGCCGCTGGGTTGCTCACTCAATATCTGACTAATGATAACCAAGAGACGGAGCAATCAATACTACAAATCGGCGTTGATGAAGCAGGACGCGGGCCATTACTAGGTAGTGTCAATGTGGCAGCGGCAATATTACCTGCGACTTGGTCAGGATTGATTGAGGAACAACCGCTCAAAAACACGCCGTTGTCGATACTGACAGATTCCAAACAACTGAGTGAAAAAAAGCGCGATATCCTTTATCCATTGGTGCAACAGCATGCTATCGGTTATATCATCGTTGATATACCAGCAGCAGTGATCGATCAAGTGAACATCTTGCAAGCAACGATGCTTGGTATGCGCTTGTGTACTGAATCATTGCTAGAAGTAATTTTTGAAACATTCTCGACTACTGGAAATGCTAAAAGTACGTCGCTCAATCAATTAAAGATCGAAGTACTGTTTGATGGGAACCGTTGCCCTGACTTGAACTATGATAGTTTTAAAAAGTTAGAGGTAACGCCATCTGCAATTGATTGTCAAGCATGGGTAAAAGGCGACGCGCGTCATACTAGTATTGCAGCGGCCAGTATATTAGCAAAAGTAAGTCGTGATGAGACGATGTATGCACTGGATATTCAGTATCCGGAATATGGTATTGCCAAACACAAAGGCTATCCAACGCGTGCGCACATGGAGGCGATTGAAAAATATGGCGTCTTGCCAACGCATAGACGTAGTTTTGCGCCAGTGAGAAAAATGCTAGAAACTTAATAATACTGGACTTATAATCAGTCTTCGAAATAGCCTAAGCGAAAAGTCATATTGTAATATGAGAGTAAAACATTTGGGGCTGTAGTAGATAAGCACTATGCTAGACTACTTTTATGAAGATAACCCGTTGTAAACTAAGTAAAAAAGCACAGCGAAGGCTGTTAGAGTTTTTTACGGCTGAAGTGACTGCTAGAACAGCCGCAGATTTGCTTGATATTCAGCCTAATACTGCTGCACTTTTTTATCATAAAATAAGACTTGTGATAGATTACCATCTCTCATTAGAAGCTGATGAGCTTTTTGATGGTGAGGTCGAATTAGATGAAAGTTACTTTGGCGGTGTACGCAAAGGTAAAAGAGGTCGCGGGGCTGCTGGCAAAACCGCCGTATTTGGTATTCTAAAACGAAACGGTAAGGTGTATTACCATTGTCGTAGCAGACACCAAACAGACTACTCTAATGCCCGTTATCAAGCGTAAAATCAAGCCTGACAGCTTTGTTTATACGGATAGCTATCGAAGTTACAATGCATTAGATGTGAGTGAGTTTAAACATTTCAGAGTCAATCACTCTATAGAGTTCATTTGCGGTAAGAACAATCACATCAATGGCATTGAGAACTTCTGGAATCAGTCCAAACGAACACTCAGAAAGTATAATGGGATTAATAAGAAGAACTTCCATTTGTTTTTAAAAGAGTGCGAGTTTAGATTCAACTATGGCTCACCATCTAATCAGCTGAAAACCTTGAGAAAATGGTGTGATATTTAATCCTTATCTACTACAGCCCCAAAAATTTATACTCATGAATGTAATTTCTTTAAAAAACAATGAGCAAGGTTTTATAAAATTTAAATACAGCACGTTTTTAATATCAAAGGCTATTAAATCAATAGCTAAGTTCTAATATTTATTTTTACTATAAGTGACACACAAATATTACTACTTTATAGGATGAGATATGATAGCCAACACTTCCCAAAAAAGCCTTGCTGCAGTGCTATTTTTGACTCTATTTCTGACTGGTTGTGGTGGAAGTAGTGAGTCTGAAGGAAGTGATCCATCTGTGGATGGTTTAAATGGCTCGAAAAGTGATGAGAAAGTTAAGCTAACAACGTCAGAACCAATCACCTCAGCACCGATTATAGCAACACCTATTGATCAAAGTGACAAACCAAGCAGTGGTACTCCTGACACTGACAGTAGTGTACCAGCTGATAACAATACACAAGCAGCATTAAGTGCGAATAATCAGTTTAGTTTGGCAAGAAGCAGTTGTGGCCTAAATGGTCTATCCGTTGATACAGAGCTAGACGATATTGCCGTTAAGCACGCGAACTACATAAAATATGTATTTGCCAATAGCTCGCCAACCAGCTTTAACGCGCATTTCGAAAATGAAATTAGCGATATTGCTAGTGTGACAGGTCCTAACAATCCTTTCTTTAGTGGATTAGATCTGGCAGATCGATTGATCAATGCAGACTATGGCAAATCGCAATATAGTGTTACTGAAAACATTGCCCAGTCTGTCTATTACAGTTCGGCAGGCAATTTTTTGAGTACAGAAGCCGTGGCAAGCTCTTTGGCAAAGTCGTTGTTGTCAGCGCCTTATCATCTACGCTCTTTAATGTTGCCAACCTCAGGTGTAGTAGGAACAGGAGTGGTTACCTATACGCCTAGTAGTAAAAATGCTGCTAACAATAAAGGATATGTTTTGGTAAGCAATGCTGCAGGGACAAAAACCACGACAAATAAAACGCTTGAAGGTGTTTTTACGTACCCATGTCAAGATGTGACGGGGACAGTTACTGCACTTTATAACGAAACCCCAAATCCAGTCAGAGGCTCTGGGCGCAATTTGCGTACTGATCCTATCGGACAGCCGGTTTATATCAACATGCCATCCGCTGATAAAGTTAAAGTGAGTAACGTTAAATTCCGAGATGTGCAGCGTAATATAGATTTGCCGATTCAACTGCTTGATTCTGACAATGATCCGTACAAAGGTACGAATTATGCATTGCCAGCGAATGAAGCATTTATTTTGCCATTAACGGATGCGCTGAAAAGCTGTGAATCAGGTAGTAATAAAGGTGGTAATTGTGGACTTTATGGTAATAGCGAATATAAGGTCAGCTTTGATATTTTGGTTGACGATAAAACATTAGAGCAGCAGTCATTTACGTTTACTACTGGTAAGGTAAATTACTAATAATCATTTAATACGCTCTAAATATTGATCGTAAAAAAGAAGGTCTGAACCAGTGATATGATTCAGACCTTCTTTTTATGTAATAATTTTTTGTGTAATAACTTTAATTATCTTCGTACAATACTAGGAATGTGGCTTAAAACGATGAATTAGGCTGTTTTAAAAAGTTTTTTTCATCTTCGGTTGAGTCGCGATTTAGTACCTCGTTGCGATGTGGATATCGCCCGAATTGATCGATGATTTGTTTGTGACGATATTCAAAATCTAATGTATTTGCATCATCTAATTGCTCAAATAGCGGTAGATAACGCTTATGAATCATGGCCGATTCAGAGTGCATAAACGGTATGATAATAAATCTACGCCATTGCATCGGTAGCGTATCAAAATAAGGCTGTTGAATGGCTTCTTGGGCGAGTGCTAATGCCATACCGTCTTGCGCAAATGCACTTGCTTGTCCGCGACATAAATTGCGTGAAAACTGATCCAGCACAATAATTTCTGCCAAGCGTCCTGCCAACGCCGTTATCGAGCTATTACCATCCAATGAAGACTCTGCGATACGCCAAGTGACACATTCGCCTTGTTTCGCTGCATGCCAAAGGTCACCAAACTTATCCTGTATCTGCTTATCAAAACGATCGTTTTGTTCAAACCAGTAAGCTTCATTGTTTTTATCAAACCAAAAATCCAACACGGCACGCGCATCAGGATCTAGATAAGTCAAATCTATGTTTTTCGGATCCAATTGTGATGAATGGGATCGACTGGCTGAGGTGGAATAATCGGTTGAGAGTGCCATAAGATATTCTAATTATGATGAATTTAGTCTACTATAGCGCAAATATTTATATCTGTCTGTCAAGATACCAACAGCAGAGTGTCTATTAGGTAATCTATTATGAATGCAAAAAATCTAGAGAATTCTATCAACGCGACATTGCTACCAACGCCTTACTACGTGCTTGATGAAGCGGCCATCGTCGCTAATATGAAAATCATCGCTAGGCTGTGTGAGCTGTCTGGTGCAAAGGCATTATTAGCACTAAAATGCTTCGCCACATGGGGCGTTTTTGATGTGATGCAGCCTTATCTGCATGGCACGACTTCGTCTTCACTTAATGAAGTGAGATTGGGCTATGAGACCTTTGGCAATAACGATGATGCCAATAGCCAAGATAAAAAAGAAACGCATGCTTATAGCGTCGCCTATAGTTCAGATGAAATCCCTGAAGTGCTGAACTATGCGGATAAAATCATTTTTAACTCAATCTCACAGCTCAACGCTTTTAAAGTGCAAGCCGCCGCGCAAAATATACCTGTAGGTCTACGACTCAATCCAAAAACCAGTAACTCATCGTTTTTGATTGCTGATCCTGCACGCCCATTTAGCCGTCTTGGTGAGCATGACAAAGAGAAAATCGCAGCGGTACTTGGCGATATCACTGGCGTCATGATTCATAACAATTGCGAAAATGACAGCTTTGAAGCCTTTAGTGAAAGCTTGGCAGATATCGAAGCTAGATTTGGTGATATTTTAGCGCAGCTTGAGTGGGTGAGTTTGGGCGGCGGTATCCACTTTATCGCTCCTGGTTATCCATTAGAAAAATTGGCTGCACGTTTGAAAGCGTTTAGCGAAACCTATGGCGTGCAAGTCTATCTTGAGCCAGGTGAGGCAAGTATTCATGGTGCGGGCACGTTGGTAACTACTGTATTGGATACCATGCATAATGAAAAAAACCTAGCAGTCGTTGATGCTTCTATTGAAGCGCATATGCTTGATCTATTGATTTATCGTGAGTCCGCACCGATTGCCGCGATTAACCATACAGCTGCCGATATTGCGCCTATTGGCAATCCTGCAGAAGCTACATCGTCTGAAGCTGATGCTGAGTCGGCAGACCATACCATTATTTATGGTCGTTCTTGCTTGGCAGGTGATATCTTCGGCGAGTATGCATTACCGAGTAATCTTCAGATAGGCGATAAGATTGCCTTTGGCAATGCTGCTGGTTATACGATGGTTAAGAAAAACTGGTTCAATGGTGTCAACATGCCAGCAATTGTCATCCGCCGATTGGATGGTCGTATCGATATCCAGCGCGAGTTTGATTATCAAGATTATAAAGCCAGCTTGTCTTAACGCCATATTTCTAAGACTTTTCTACATTAGAAAACAAAGGCTTAGTCTTAATAACGGGTGATTTTAAGGTATCTGCTATTGATACATTATTTTTTACCGATAAGGGAATAAAAATTGTTATAATCGCGTCGGGCAAATAATGGAGTATTATTTGCCCGACGGGTGCGTGGGTTTTCCTCGGTCTTCCTTTTTAATTCACGCATATCATTCACTCGTTTCTGTTTTGCATAGCCGCTATCAATGGTATCGACAGGGACACAAAGGAGGATTGTTCATTGAACACAAACCAACAAGCTAAGCCCAACAAAAAAGACGTACTGATCATCGGAGCAGGCGGTGTCGCTCAAGTGGTCGCGCATAAGTGTGCGATGCATAATGATGTGCTTGGCGAGATCCATATCGCCTCACGTACCAAAGACAAATGCGATGCCATCGCGCAGAGCGTAAAAGAAAAAGACAGCTTTAAGCAGGCTGCGGTCTTGCATACACATCAGGTCGATGCCATGGACAGCCAAGCACTCGTGCAGCTGATACAAGACACAAAAATACAGATACTTATTAATGTTGGCTCGGCATTTATCAATATGACCGTACTAGAAGCTTGTATTGAAACAGGCACGGCATATATAGATACGGCTATTCACGAAGATCCACGCAAGATTTGTGAGACGCCGCCGTGGTACAACAACTACGAGTGGCAACGCAAACAGCGCTGTGCAGACAATAATGTCACTGCTATTTTAGGTGCAGGCTTTGATCCCGGTATGGTCAATGCGTATGCACGCTTGGGTTATGACATGATGGATGCAGGATCTGTGACTGATATTGACATCATTGATATCAATGCGGGCAGTCATGGCAAATACTTTGCGACTAACTTTGACCCAGAGATCAACTTCCGTGAATTCACCGGTACGGTTTACTCTTGGCAAGACAGCAAGTGGCAGTCTAACAAAATGTTTGAAGTCAAACGTACGGATGATTTGCCAGTTGTGGGTGTGCAAAACAGCTATCTAAGCGGTCATGATGAAGTGCATTCATTGTCAGCCAATCTAGATGTGCCAAACATTCGCTTTTGGATGGGCTTTGGTGAGCATTACATCAATGTCTTCACTGTCCTACAGAGCTTAGGATTGCTATCTGAGCAGCCAGTGATGACTGCTGAAGGCCAAGAAGTGGTACCACTGAAAGTTGTTAAAGCAGTACTACCAGATCCAAGCTCGCTTGCACCGAACTATACAGGCAAGACCTGTATCGGTGACAAAGTCAAAGGCAAGATCAATGGCGTTGAGACTGAAGTGTTTATCTACAATGTCTCAGATCATAAAGATGCTTACAATGAAGTTGGTAGCCAAGGTATCTCGTATACCGCAGGCGTGCCACCTGTTGCTGCTGCGATACTAGTCGCGACTGGCGAATGGGATGCAGGCAAAATGGTCAACGTCGAAGAGTTAGATGCCAAGCCATTTATCAATCTGCTAAATAAGATTGGTTTGCCAACGCGTATCAAAGATAGCGAAGGTGATAGAGCGCTTGAGTTTGATATTTAGTTAGTCATTATATCTATTCTAAAAGCCCATCTGACTTTAATTGAGTCAGGTGGGTTTTTTATTTTATAAAGGAAAAATAAATTGTCATTGTCTATTTAATTATACAGAATAAATTATCAAACGATAATGATTTTCAATATCATCTATATTAAAAATAAGGTAGTATTTCACTTTTGTATCATTCACTAGACATTCTGTAAAGGTAGAAATTAGATGTTTGTCAGTGAATAAATGAGGGAGTAGTGAATGAGATACATACGATTTCTTCCTAAGAAGAAATGGGCCATAGCAGGCTTTACCTTTTTATTATATTCGGCGTCATTTCCTGCATTTGGTTCGGAGGCAACGATGCTAACGATTGAAAGTCCCTTGAAAGGCGATTTAAATCATTCCAACAGGGAAAACGCTGATATCAAGCCACAGCATAAGTCATTAAATATTAGCGTTCCTTGCGATACAGGCGATTATCTAACCGGATATGTTGAGAGTGATAGAAGTATGATGACGCTAGATGTTATCGATGCCACAGGAAAAGTATCGCGCCGTTTGATTGATAATAAAAGTGGCAAACAACACTTCTATTCAGTAGCCGAAAACTGTGCAGAGACCTGGCGACTGTCTGGCTCAGGTGCTTATCAGATAGTGCTCGAACAACGTGTTAGTTTAGCAGAGCAAGATTTAAAAGGTTCTTTAGGAAATTCTCTAGACAGTTCTGACACGTTACTCAGCCCCAGAGTATCGGCATTACTTGAGTCATTGCAGAAAGGGCAGAGTACAGATCGCTTTTGGGCGGAAGTGGAAGTATTAGGTACACCGCTGATTGAAGACACAGCTTTGGGCACTGTGATGACGTTTTTAGCGCGAGGAGACTATCGCAATGTCAAGTTAATGGGTGGCCCGTCCACCAATCATGATGCATTGCAACGATTGGTAGACTCTGATACATGGTACAAAAGCTTTATTGTGCCAAACAACACGCACTTATCCTATCAGATTGCTCCCAATACCCCTGAGCCACCTCTGTCTGAGTTTGCTCGTAGAGTCGCCATAAAAGCCGTGGCTCAAGCCGATCCTTATAATCACCATTCATGGCCACGTTCAGCCACTGATAAGTACACAACCAAATCTACTATTACGTTAAAAGACGCACCAAATAGGCGTTGGATAAAAAGACAGGCAGAGGTTCCCAAAGGAGAGTTGTCTACCTTTAAATTTACCAATAGTACATTGGACAATACTCGCGATATCACCATTTACTCCCCAACTGTTAATAACAACAAGGAGAATAGTAAAGATGATGCGGTGCTGTTATATATCTTTGATGCGGAAGCCTATATTGATACGGTTGGATTGCCCACGATTTTAGATAATTTGATTGCAGAAGGTAAGGTTCCACCAGTGACAGCGGTGTTTATTAGCAATCCTGATAATGATGCCCGTGCACGTGAATTACCTGCCAACCCAATGTTTGCAGATGTATTGGCCAATGAGTTAGTACCACAAATAAATAAACGATTGCCAGTAGCGATACCAACGGATAGAACGGTCATTGCAGGGTCAAGTTATGGCGGTTTAGCAGCGACGACTATCGCACTACGTCACCCCGACATATTTGGCAATGTTATCTCTATGTCTGGGTCTTACTGGTGGCATCCAAAAGATCAGACAGCAGAAGATAAACACTTCGTAGCGTCTGAGGTAATAAAAATGGATAAGGCACCCGTTCGTTTCTTTTTGAGCGCAGGCGTGTTTGAAACGGCTCGTGGTAAAAGTGGTAGCAACGGTATATTGGGAACCAATCGTCATCTGCGAGACGTTTTATTGGCAAAAAGGTACGATACACATTATCAAGAGTATGCTGCAGGACATGATTACTTTGCTTGGCGAGGAATCATAGGAGATGGTTTGGTATCGCTTTTTCCGTCTAAGGAAAAGAAGTAATATCTCTTTTATTTAAACTAGTGCTAATGTTTAGCCTTTTACTTCTAGGGCGTGTTGAACATTGGGTATAAATTAATGGCAAAAAAAATAGCGAACGGTTAATCTTTAAGCTCTCACACAAAAAAGATATCGTTCGCTATGCCTCG
>NZ_JADQAM010000034.1:0-74628 GCF_022129405.1 Psychrobacter sp. Ps2
CAAGGATGGATGGAGAATAATCTACCTAAACTGTTTCATGATATGGGCTGTATCGATTTTATAAAGACTTAACTATAGTAAGCATATTAGCTAATGTAATAATTAACAGTATTAAACCAGTACTAATTAAACTTAAGTTTATTCGTTTACATATTAAGAGCGTACTAAATAAATTAAAAATTCTTTAATAAAAAATTAGTTTAGCTACGTTAAAAAGCATCAACTGAATTATATTTTTGGATATAGCTAACCCTCTATAAGAGAGCCACAGTGTTAACCTCGTTTGAAGTATCACAGTTACATCTGCACTCAGTTGCCTTGTATCTCTTTTAAATTGAATTAACTATAGCAAGCATTAAAAAAGCCCTGCAGTTGCAGGGCTTTTTTAACATTAAGTCTAAGGTATATCCTAAAACGGAATGTCATCATCTACAGGGCCATCTGGCATTGCTGTAGGCTTAGATTGTGCAGGTTTCTGTGCTGGCTGATTGAACTGGTTTTGCTGAGCAGGCGCCTGATTGTTAAAGCTATTCTGACCACCTTGAGCCGCTGGTTGATTGTAACCGCCTTGATGTGCCATCTGGTTATTTGCTTGCTGACCAAAGTTATTCTGGTTGTTTTGGCCACCTTGATTATTATAGCCGCCACTTTGACCTTGGTTCTGACCACCAAAGCTATCTCCACCTTGACCACCGCCAGTTTGACCATCAAGCATCTGCATTTGTTCAGCACGAATCTCAGTAATATAACGGTCTTGACCACTTTGGTCTTGGTATTTACGTGTACGCAAACTACCTTCGATATAGACTTTGCTGCCTTTACGCAGGTATTGCGCTGCGATCTCACCTAGACGATTAAAAAGTGCGATACGATGCCACTCTGTCGCTTCTCTTTTTTCGCCGCTTTGTTTGTCTGTCCACTGCTCTGATGTCGCAACCGAGATATTGGTTACGCTACCGCCATTGCTGAATTGGCGTGCCTCAGGATCTGCTCCGAGATTACCGATGATGATAACTTTATTGACTCCGCGCATGATACCGTCCTTTTACTTATGAATAATTTAATAAACTGTTTTAATCGTTATCTGATAGCGTCAGTTGATACTATCAATTGTATAATTTTACTTTAACCAATTTTTATCGAAATATCTATAGGCCACCTATGGTGCACGTCAGTCTATGTCGCTTAGATACTCTATCTTGATATACTAGTCGATATTGTAGAGTCCAATAAATAACAGGTAATAGATAAATATGCTGCTATTTTGCCATTTTAAGACGCTAAAGAACACCGTCTACCTTTATCGATATTGCATAGCACCTTACTTATTATTAAGTGATTTAGAGATTTCTAATTAGCATCAGAAGGCTTGCGATGCATGCTCAATGTCACGCTACCCAGCTCTACGCCAAATTTTTTCATCACTGAGCGATTGAGCATGACATCCTTATTGATAAGATACATCCAATCATCGAACGTTACTTTATAGGTTTTGTCCTCGACAGGTAACTCTAATAAGTAATTCCAGTGCAACGTGTTGCCAACCACTTGCCCTGTTGCCTCGCCAATAATATCACCTGCCACACCTCTCCAGCTGCCATCTGTCTGCTCAGTCAGACGCCATATACGCTGCGATTTCGTGCCATCTGCCCACGAGAACTTCTCGTTTAGGACAATGACATCATCTCCCTCATGGGTTGCATCAATATCAACATAAAAGCGTTTTTTGACCTCACCATTTCGACCTTGGAACATACCCCAACCATCAATTTGACCCGAAAAAAACTCATGCATGTCGAGCGTCGGTGTAGTATTCTGATATGCCTGAATATTTTGCGTAGCGCAACCAGAGGTCAGCAGCATGGCTGATAAACCAAGACCTACGGTTAACTTGGCTATTGAACGATGCGCCTTCTTTTTACCCTCAATGACACTACCAGACAACATCTTAAATTTACTCATATTAATTCCTTTTAAATAGAGATAAATAGTTAGTTTCTACTTATTGATACTGGTGGTTTATGAGACTGCTGTCTGTGCAATTTTTGCTATTTGGCTTTTTTTTCATATACAACTACTAGTACAAAACTATTATATATCTAGCGGACTTTGCGCCAAACTCGATAGCTGCTGACGTGAATCATCCGTCAACTGTGTCTTATCTAACTTTAAATAGGCGACTTGCTCTTTTGCCATTACGACCAACTCATCAACACCATCTACTGCCAACATCTGCCGTGACCAGTCTTGGATATTGATGTCTTTGGGAATAGTAATGGTCGTGCTCGATAAATAAGGTGGTTGAGAAATGGGAATGATGATAAGCAATGCGGCACCCATAATAAGAGCCAGTATGCCCCACGCCAACAAATTAGGCTGGCTTAATAACAAACCACCCATTGCCCCACCTACAAATGCTCCAAAGAACTGACTAGAGGAATTAAGCCCCATCGCGGTCGCTTTATTGGCGACTGGTGCGCGCTTAGATATCCATGAGGGAATCGTCGCCTCAAGTAAGTTAAAGCCCATAAAGTACAGCAGCAAACCCAATATGATACCAACACCGACCTGACTACCAAGTGCTAGCAATGCTAAAGCGGCAGTCATCAGTGCAATCGCACCCAAAAACACCTGACGCATTTTGCGTTTCTTTTCAGCGATGATGATAAAAGGTATCGCGATGGCGAAACCAATGAATAACAGCGGCAAATACACCATGCCTTGCTGACGTACTGATAAGCCAAGTACGTCACTGAGCTGGTGCGGCAATATCACAAATATCGCCGTCATCGTCAGATGTAGCGCAAAGATGCCGATATGTAAGCGGTTAAGATCACCAATCTTGAGGACAGTGGCTAACTGTTGACCGATGGTCTTATTATCCAGATTGTGCTTGAGCACGCGCATAGGCGTCGGTACTACCACCAATAGCAGCATCGCCAATATAGCAAATCCTGAAGTTAGCCAAAACAGCCCAGAGATACCGAGCGAGCCGACTAATAATGGACCAAAGGCAAAGGCCAGCATAATAGAGGTAGCAATCGTCAGACCCATCGTGGCCATCGCTTTGGTACGCATTTCCTCACGAGTCACATCAGCCAATAATGCCATCAGCACAGCAGAGACCGCACCACTACCCGCCAGCGCTCGACCAATGATCACTTCGTAAATATCTGTCGCATTTGCTGCAATCATGCCGCCGACGGCGAATAGTATCAATCCCAGAAAGATAATAGGCTTACGCGGGAACTTATCAGCAGCCAAACTCATCGGTATCTGAAAAATAGCCTGCCCTAAGCCATAAATACCAACGGCCAAACCAATCAAAAACGGCGTCGCGTGTGCATAATTATCACCGTAGACAGAAAATACCGGCACAATCATAAACAAGCCAATCATACGTAAGGCAAAGATGCCACCGACTCCGAGGATTGCCCGTTTCTCTACGCTATTCATACTTGCCTCACTGGTTGATCATTGCTGGTTGCTCATTGCTATCTTTCGCGACTAACACTGCGCCATACCATGATTTATCACTACTGGTTTATCAAGGCACTGGCCTATAAATCAAGCCCCCTAGTATAAGACATTCGCCGTTTGGTTGCCGAGACTTTTGTCTTACTGGTGCAGCAATGTATGCGCCCTTAACCCAAGCCATTCATATTACGAGATTATTTTGTTACCAAGTGCATCAGATGCACAGTCATGCCTTGAATAATGCTATCACCATGACAATAAAGTAAAACGTTGTCAGCACAATTAATGGCTAACTCAACATATCTACGTAACGATGAACGCTTCTATAAAATGACATTTTTGGTCAAAACCATAACAAACGATGCCTGTTACTTAACACTGATTTGATTTAGATTTGCTGAGTCCTATAAAAAATAGTCATAGGAACGACAAGCAATACAAAGCCAAACAATAATAGAAAATGAATAACTAGGCTGGCACAAATTTTGCCTTATCAATATATGTACCCTTTATAACAGCATTCTTAATAACGACATGATTTATAACGATAACTTTTATAACAATACTACTTATAACGACATCATAAATTTAGAATTATTCACGTCTTAACCAACCACTTTACTGATCTGTATTTACTTTTTGACTTGAGATATTTCCCAATCCCCTTTTAGCAAATAGGAAACCTGTAACCGATGGCACATGACCATATCGCAATACGCGGCGCACGTACTCATAATTTAAAAAACATCGATTTAGACATTCCACGAGATAAATTCGTGGTAATCACTGGCCTATCTGGCTCTGGTAAATCTTCATTGGCATTTGACACGCTGTATGCCGAAGGGCAACGCCGTTATGTCGAGAGTTTATCGGCCTATGCGCGTCAGTTCCTCTCACAGATGGAAAAGCCTGACGTCGATAGTATCGAAGGTCTATCCCCTGCGATTGCTATCGAGCAAAAATCCACCAACCATAACCCACGCTCGACCGTCGGTACGATTACCGAGATTTATGACTATCTGCGCCTGCTCTATGCACGCATCGGTACGCCATATTGCCCTGAGCACGGTGAGCCAATGGTTGCGCAGTCGGTCACTGAGATGGTCGATCAGGTCATGGCATTGCCAGATGATACTAAGATTATGATTTTGGCACCGGTGATTCGTGAGCGTAAAGGTGAACATACCGTCTTGCTTGAGCAGCTGATTGGGCAAGGTTTTGTCCGTGTGCGCGTCGATGGTGATGTCTATGACACTGACGAGCTACCGACACTGGATAAGAAGAAAAAGCACACCATCGAAGTGGTGGTCGATCGCTTTAAAGTTCGTGACGACTTGGGCAACCGTGTCGCTGAGAGCTTAGAGACGGCGCTACGCTTGGGTCAAGGGCTGGTCACGCTGCACTTTATGGATGGCAATCCAAAAGAAGGCGGCGATGACAATCAAGTCATGTCAGCCAAGCACTCTTGCCCTGTCTGTGACCGTGCAGTGCCTGAGCTTGAACCACGTATGTTCAGTTTTAACAATCCATATGGCGCATGCCCAAGCTGTGATGGTCTTGGCAAACGCCAATATTTTTCGGCTGAAAAACTGATTACTCATCATGAGAAGTCGCTCAATCAAGGCGCTATCAATGGTTGGGACAAACGCCATGCGTATTATTTCGGTTTGCTTAGCACGGTCTGCAAGCATTTTAAAATCGATATGGATGCGCCGTGGCAAGATCTGTCTAAAGAGCAGCAAGACCTCATTATGCAAGGCTCTGGTAAAGAAAAGCTCACCTTTAACTTTACCGATGAGCGCGGTCGCAAGACCAATAAGACCATACCGTTTGAAGGCGTGCTTCCTTACCTAGAGCGTCGTTATGCTAAGACGCAAAGTAACCTCGTTCGTGATGAGTTGGCAAAATATCTAGCAGATACTACTTGTAACGTCTGTGACGGCGCGCGTCTGAATGAAATCTCGCGCAATGTCCGTGTCGATGACCAAACCATCGCTCAAATCGTTAAGCTCTCTATTGGGGACGCTGCTGACTATTATAAAACACTAAAGATTGGCGGTCACAAAGGCGAAGTTGCCGAAAAAATCTTTAAAGAGATTAATGAGCGTCTAAACTTCCTTGTGAGCGTTGGGCTTGATTATTTGACCCTTGCTCGCTCTGCCGAAACACTATCGGGCGGTGAAGCACAGCGTATTCGTCTGGCTAGCCAAATCGGTGCTGGTCTGATGGGTGTGATGTACGTACTTGATGAGCCATCAATCGGTCTGCATCAACGTGACAACGATCGCCTGCTAAAAACCCTAACGCGCCTGCGTGACTTAGGCAATACGGTACTGGTCGTAGAGCATGATGAAGATGCGATTCGCCAAGCAGATCACGTCATCGATATCGGTATCGGTGCAGGCGTACATGGCGGTCATGTCATCGCTCAAGGTACGGTCGATGACATCATGGCAAACAAAGAATCGCTGACTGGACAATATATGTCTGGTAAGAAAAAAATCGAGATTCCAACTGTCCGTCATAAAGCCAAAACCATCGATGTGGAAGTCAAAGGTAAGGTCAAAGCCAAAAAAGTACCGATGACCATCGAGCTAAAAGGCGCGTCAGGTAATAACCTACACGATGTGGATTTGACCATTCCTGTTGGCATCATGACTTGTGTGACGGGTGTCTCAGGTTCGGGTAAATCAACCTTGATTAACCGTACGCTTATGCCATTGGCAGCGACTCAGTTAAACAATGCCTCAACGCTGATTGCTGACAAGTTTGAAAGCATTAGCGGTCTTGAGCATTTGGACAAAATGGTCGACATCGATCAAAGCCCAATCGGTCGTACGCCGCGTTCAAACCCAGCGACTTATACTGGCGTGTTTACCCCTGTGCGTGAGATGTTTGCCCAGACCCAAGAAGCGCGTGCCCGCGGTTATAAGCCGGGTCGCTTTAGTTTCAATGTGAAAGGCGGACGCTGTGAGATGTGCCAAGGTGATGGTCTCATTAAGGTTGAAATGCATTTCTTACCTGATATGTATGTGCCCTGTGATACCTGTGAGGGCAAACGCTACAACCGCGAGACGCTAGAGATTCACTATAAAGGCAAGAGCATTGCTGATGTGCTCGATATGACGGTCGAGGACGCGACTGAGTTTTTCTCTGCAATACCAGCGATCTATCGTCGTTTGCAAGCTCTGATGGATGTGGGTCTTGGCTATATTCGCTTGGGTCAGTCTGCGCCGACGTTATCTGGCGGTGAAGCGCAACGTGTCAAACTGGCACGTGAGCTTGCCAAACGTGATACAGGACAGACGCTGTATATCTTGGATGAGCCAACCACTGGTTTGCATTTCCATGATATCGATAAGCTGCTCAATATCCTACATGCCCTACGCGATAAAGGTAATACCATCGTGGTCATCGAGCATAACTTGGATGTTATCAAGACGGCAGACTGGGTGATTGATCTAGGCCCTGAAGGCGGTAAAGGTGGTGGTATGATCATCGCTGAAGGTACGCCTGAGGAAGTGGCTGAAGTCAAAGAATCCTACACGGGTATATTCTTAAAGCCGATGCTTGAACAAAGCATGAAAGAAGTCAGCTAATACCCTTAGTGATAATTGATAAAAGGCTACTCTTTATAGGGTGGCTTTTTTTAATGTATAGAATCCAAGGTTGCTGTTGCTGTTGCTGTTGCTGTTGCTGTTGCTGTTGCTGTTGCTGTTGAGAGTCGCACTTTGTATTAAATGCTATCTAGTAAATTTAACCCTTCGCTATCAACCATGTGCCAGCCAATCCCATAAATGAAGACCCTACTCGGTTAAATTTTTGACGCGCTTTAGAACTTTTTAGACGTTTTTGCGCATAACTCGCCATAAAGGCATACATCATCATGGCAACAATGGCACAGCTAAAAATCACTAGACATAAAATCGTAATGTCTACGCCTGTCAGACTAGTAACTGGAAAAAAGCTCGGTAACAAGCTGATATAAAATAAAATAACTTTTGGATTGCTAATAGATACCAAAAAGCCTGACATCACACTTTTCAACCCCTCACTCTTGTTCTTTAGCACTATATTTCCAGTAATAATTTCACTTGGCACAGTCGTCCACATCTTGTACGCCAAGTAAAATAAATAACCTGCACCCACAAACTTAACGATAGTAAACAGTGTATTGAAATTACTTGCTAACACGCTCAGTCCATAAGCTGAGAACACCATATAAATAGTGTCGCCTGCGGCAAGTCCAATAATTAAAGGCAGCGCCGCCCAAGAACCTTGCGTCATGGCTTTGGCAATCGTGGCAAACACACCAGGGGCCGGCGTCATGATAAATATGAATACAGCAATGATGAAAGTGAATAGCTGGATGGTTGTAATGGTCATGACAGTCCTTTATGTCTCTATTAATCCTTAAATATAATTTATTTAATCAACAAATTTCTATTTTAGTATTCGTGTTTGAAATTTTTTGTTCACCTAAATATTATTTTGAGGATATTCTTTTTAGACTATCTATAGAAGCAGAACTAAATTTTTCACCGCAATCATTGAGTGCGGAAATATTAG
This sequence comes from Psychrobacter sp. Ps2, assembly GCF_022129405.1. Classification (NCBI taxonomy): domain Bacteria; kingdom Pseudomonadati; phylum Pseudomonadota; class Gammaproteobacteria; order Moraxellales; family Moraxellaceae; genus Psychrobacter; species Psychrobacter sp. Ps2. The sequence continues at coordinate 8,047 of NZ_JADQAM010000034.1, forward strand.
TGGCTAAATACCTGATCAATGTAATTAAAAGATATTTAAATGATGAAATTACTCCTCTAGATATCTGTAGAGTAATTAGTAATATTGACTGTGGTTTTATGGATGCTCAGAGAGATTTACCTGATAACATTTCATACTACCCTTGTTGGCTTGGCAATTTATACAGTAGTTGTGATTGGTGTGATGAGACGTGGACAAATAGCAATGCACCTCACTTGAAACAAGATTTGGAGAATCAGTTGCCTCATGTTAGTGATTAGATTAACAGTAATAGTTAGTCAAATTAAAAAACCCTTTTGTTCTGAACCATTAAAAAAGCATCAGCTTAATTGCTGATGCTTTTTCGATACATTAACAAGAACTTATTATAGTTTAGCTCATAATAGAATAAGGCCTATTATTTGCTACATTTACCTTTTACGCCTAGCTGAAGATCTGATATCGCTTCTTTACCTTCAGCTTCTGAAACCAATTTCAGTCCAGCCCCGCCGACAAACACACCTGGCTTAATGTATTGCTGGATAAAATAGTTCTGACCCGCAGTAGTATTTACCATCAAATCGTTTGGAGAAAATTCAGACTCAGTAGAGACTTTATGCGTCGTATTTCCTTGCACTTCTTGATGAAAGAATGTTCCGCGCGCTGTTTCACCAACACACTCATCATCAATCCAAACATCTTTCTTCAAACTTGCACCTATGACACTGTTAGAACGATAGATATATAGTCCTGCTTTATCGTTTGAAGGTGGTTGAACCTGCTTTAATACATCAGATACATGCGTTTGCTCTGTAGGGATAGAAGCACAACCAGCAAATAGGACTGATGTCATGGTTAAAAAAGCGATTTTCTTTAGCATAATATTTCTCTAATAATAAAGTTTATCTGACTGACAAAATTTTAATAACATTGTGGTTTACCATAGAGAAATCAAACCTTAGACCATGTAACTCATTATTATCTTGACGCTTGATTTATAATATATAAACGTCTGATGCGATCTCTTTACTTGAACTATAATGTATAAATTTTGTTACGATACAATACAGATTATCCCTATAAAACTCAACATAATTTATCTAAATTTCCTTATATGATTTCAGAAATATATTTTTTATTAGGCTCAGGTGATGCTGATAGATTAAACGTGGTCACATCGTGTTCACAGAGCATAATTTGGACGTGATTAAAATGGCAGATTAGGTGTTGTTTTTCTATAAAAGCTACTTCCTAAACAAACTCCCGCTCAACATCCATCACCCGTGCATCCACCGTACGTTCTAGCTTCTCTTCAATTTGACTACATTGCGACTCGACCTCACGTTTCGACAGACCAACGATCACAAACGTCCACTCGCTGGCGGCATGCCGATCACGCTCACCGCTCTCACATACCGCGATGCTTGGCGTATTGCCAAAGCGCGCGTGCAAGCCGCCCATACGGTGGCGTTTTTCTTTTAACGAGCCACAGCCGGGCAATGAAAATGTCAGCGTCAAAATAGCGATATGCATTTTATGCTCCTTATCAAAAAATTTTACAATAGCAGCCAATATAATATCCGTTAATGCCTGCGCATCAGCATCTATACCCTTTATAATAGCGTATCAATACCAACCAACCTGCGTATCTCGCCCATGACCTCTATCAGCTACGTAAAGCAGCAGCGCATTACCCGACTATGCGTGCGCTGCGGACTACTCCTTATGCAGTATGGCGCTGAGTCTGCCGTGGTGGTGGATTTATCCAAACGCTTGGGGCTTGCCTTGGGAATGAATAGCGTCGAATGTTCGCTGAACTTTAACGCCATTACCTTGACGACTATCTGTGACGAGCGCTGTATCACCACCACTAGAGACACGATCAATCAGAGCATCAACGTCAATCTGTTGGTACAAATCCAGCAAATCGTCAATAAAACCGAAGCCACTGTCGATCATAATGACTTGATTGACCGCACTACCCTTGCCTTTGATGAGTTGGATAAGACCGTATATCCAACATGGTTAGTAAGCGTGTTTGTTGGTGCCTCTTGTGCGGCGTTTGCTTATCTGAATGGAGGTAGTTGGTCGATTACGGCGGTGACATTCATCGCGGGTATGGTGGCGATGTTTACCCGTATATATCTATCCAAGCACCACTTTAACCCTTTTATCACCGTCATTGTGACGGCTTTTATTGCCTCGCTCATTGGCGCGACGACCTACTATTTTGATATTGGTAACAATGCCGATATCGCTGTTGCCTCTAGCGTATTGCTACTGGTGCCCAGCTTTCCATTGATTAACTCTTTGTCCGATATTTTAAAAGGCTATGTCAATATTGGCGTTGGGCGTGCGGTCTTTACCTATATGCTCACCTTATCCGCGTGCGTCGGTATCGTCATGGCGCTGGTTTTACTTCGCATACAGCACTGGGGGTTTTAAGATGTGGTTTATTAAAACCGTCGTACTGTCTTGTATCATCACCCTTGGTTGGACGCTAATGTTTAGCGTACCCAAACGCTATATCTTGCCTTGTTTACTGATGACAGCGTTTGGCTTTGGGTTAAAGACAGCTCTCGTTTATCAGCACATTCATATCGTGGTTGCTAGCTTTTTTGGGGCGATGCTTGCCAGCTTTTTGGGTGTGTACTTTTCTAAGAAATATACCCTACCGCCCAAAGCGCTCATCTCGCCTAGCGTCATTTGTATGATGCCTGGTATCGCCGCTTATAAGGCGATGGTCAGTATGGTACAGATAGGTTACTTTGGCTTTTCAGACGAGTTGTTTAGCCAAATGATGGTGTATTTGTTTGAAGCACTATTTGTCACCTCAGGATTGGTACTTGGCTTGTCTATTCCGGGACTGTTATTTTATAGACGTCGTCCTATTGTATAAATGGGTTTGAGTAGATTTAAATATCTAAATGCTAGGCTTTTCTTAACCAAGCAGCGTTTATAGTCAAGCGATTCAACATACGCTAACTATAAAAAACTTGTAAGATGAATGACAAGACCCATTACAGTAGAGTCGGAAACAGCACCAATAACAACTTAATAAAGAGACCGTATTATGACCAAACATTATGACTATATCTCTATTGGCGGCGGTAGCGGCGGCATCGCGTCACTCAACCGTGCAGCCAGTTATGGCAAAAAATGCGCCATTATCGAAGCCAATCAATTGGGCGGCACGTGTGTAAATTTGGGCTGTGTTCCCAAAAAAGTTATGTGGTATGGCGCGCAAGTCGCTGAAGCCATCCATAAATATGCGCCAGACTATGGTTTTGATGTTGAGTTAAAAGGTTTTGACTTCCAAAAGCTGGTACAGAGCCGTCAACAATATATCGAAAACATTCACCGCGCCTATGATAATAATTTGGCCAAAAACGGCGTCGAAGTGATCAAAGGCTTTGCCAAATTTGTCGATACCAATACCGTAGAAGTAAATGGCGAGCTGATTACCGCTGACCATATTTTGATTGCCACAGGTGGTCACCCGATTCAGCCAGATATCAAAGGCGCAGAATACGGCATCGACTCTGACGGATTTTTTGCGTTGAATCATTTACCAAAACGCGTGGCGATTGTGGGCGCTGGCTATATCGCTGTCGAGATCGCAGGAGTGTTAAACAGTCTGGGTGCCGAAGTGCATTTGTATGTGCGCAAACATTCACCACTCCGTACGTTTGACCATACTATCGTAGAGACTTTGCTGATAGAAATGGAACAAGCTGGCATCAAATTACACACTAATACGGTGATCAGTGAAGTCAATAAAAATGACGATGACAGTCTCGATTTGACCACCAACGATGGCGGTGAAGACTGTATCGATACTGTCGATTGCTTGATTTGGGCAATTGGTCGCGCACCATCGACTGACGGTATTAATTTGCAAGTGACAGGGGTCGAGACAACCGAGACGGGTAAAATTAAAGTCGATCAGTTCCAAAACACCAATGTCGATGGTATTTATGCGGTTGGCGATATTATCGAGAACAGCGTAGATCTAACGCCCGTAGCGATTGCCGCTGGTCGTCGTTTATCTGAGCGTTTATTTAACAATAAGCCAAATGAGCATTTGGACTACTCGTTGATACCGACCGTAATCTTTACTCATCCTGCTATCGGTACGATTGGCCTATCTGAAATCGACGCGGTGGAACGCTACGGCAAAGAAAATATCAAGTGTTATACCTCAAGCTTTACCGATATGTATAGCGCGGTCACTCAACATCGTCAAAAATGCACCATGAAACTAGTATGCTTGGGCGATGATGAAAAAGTTATTGGCCTGCATGGTATTGGTTTTGGCGTCGATGAGATGATTCAAGGCTTTTCCGTCGCTATCAAAATGGGCGCGACTAAGGCTGACTTTGACAATACCGTTGCCATTCATCCAACTGGCTCGGAAGAGTTTGTGACGATGCGTTAGTTACGCAGACTGAACACGAAAAAGAGGGTGCTTTATAAGCACCCTCTTTTTCGTGTTCAATCCAATCTCAGCCTATTTTTCAGTGAGTTAATAGCTAAATGTCGTTAATACTACGAACCACTCGGATGATAAAATTAGCTATTTACTACAATTGCCTTTAATACCGAGCTCAAGGTCAGCTATCGCTTCTTTGCCCTCACTTTCAGGTACTAACTTCAAACCAGCACCACCGACAAAAAGACCGGGCTTAATATACTGTTTGACGAAGTAGTTTTGACCTGTTTCAGTCATTACCATTAAATCATTTGGTGAGAACTCAGATTCTGTTGAAACTTTATGCTCTTTATTTCCTAGCACCTCATGGTAAAAGAATGTTCCACGCGCAGTCTCTCCAATACACTCATCATCTACCCAGATATCTTTCTTCAAAGCCGCACCCACCACACTATTGCTACGGTAAATATATAGACCAGCATTATCTGTACTTGGTGCTTTAACTTGCTTGAGTACATTAGATACTTCAACATTTTCAGTGGGTACAGACGCACAACCAGCAAATAGTATTGATGTAACCGTTAGAAAAGCAATTCTTTTTAGCATGTTATCTCTCTAAGAATAAGGATAGTTTTGTTTAATATATTTTAATGACTTTATGATGAATAAATTATAGAGACATACCTCAGTTTCAATAGTCAAAACCAACTCGTCACTCGCTTGATAAACCTTAAAACTGGTTTTGCAAGTACCTCAATTATCAGTAATAGTCATTTGATATGTGACATCTATATGAATATGTAAGTAAGGTTTTCGCTGATTTTTTACCACTAATCCCCTCGTTCTTAATGTGTCTATAAAGTTACTAGAACTATATAGAATTATATCTTAGAAGCCAACTTATTTCTCGATATTTGCCTATTTTTATTTAATCTTGTTTTTCTATAATCGAATCACTTCTGTTTGAATAGCTGTAAAAAGTCTAAGTGAAGTCACGTTCATACAGACAGCGCAATCCTGTTGCTGCTATGATGCGCTTAATACTGACCGTTGAGAGATGACTGTGTGGCAGGTGTACTTATTTATATTACCAATTGGGCTTGGTATCATGACCTTGGCAGCAAGCCTATTGTTTTTGTTCGCTTATCTCATGTCGGATGATAATACCACGCGCTTGCCAGCATTTAACTGGTTCAAGCGCTTAATTATTGTGGCATTTATGCTTCTGAGTATTGGTCTGTTTATGACCTTTGGACATTTTTGGGGTTAATTTAGATAGAATATTTTTTAGTGTTTTTTACTAAGCCAATTTGATTAGCTAACGAATTTTTCGAGTTCTAATAACTCTAAATCATCACGCTTTGGCTCACCATTATTGCCATCGTTTGGAAACGGCATTTTGTTACCGTTGAACTGATAACCACGGCGCTGATAGTAAGCTAAAAGCTCAGGACGATGACTTAAGATAGACATGGTCAGACGGCTAGGCTGATTCAGTGACTGTAAATGACGATCTGCAAAGGTCTCGGCCGCTTGTAGTATTACATTACCGACTCCCTGACCTTGCAGTATAGGATGTACCGCAAACATGCCGATATAGGCTTTTTTATTTGAGTCAGCATCAGTTTTAATATCGACAGCGATACAGCCAAGTATTTCACCTGTTTCTTCTCCATCACGGTCGCCTGTTGTTGTTTTTGGATAAACGAAATAATAGTGCTTAGGATCATTGATAACGGCAGCGAGTTCTGCTGATGTAGTCCTGATACCGCCTATCAAGTCAGCCTCATTAGTCCAACCTGCTGTCTCGCGATAGCAGCAGTTCAATAATTGTTCAAGTGCGCCAATATCCTCTAATGTCGCTTCACGCAAAAATACCGACTCTTTATTAAAGTGGTCTGTTTTTATATTGCTGCTATTTATATTGTTTTCGCTCATATTATAATTTTTCCTTTTTCACTCATATAAAAAAACTGACTTAGATCGGTAAGTCAGCTTAAATACTAATACTTATTGTTTTATAGTACTAGCGCGATAATGCATGCGCTTGCTCAATAATATCGAGCCCTGCATTAAGCTGTGCGCGCGTCGGTGCATGACCACGGCGTAATAGCTCAGAGAAAGCGACCAGCTCTTTGTCACGTCCAAGCGTACTTGCTGCACTAGCCCGTGTATCTTCGCCGTCATCATCGAAGTAGTATTCTATATAATCGTGCGTATCTGGCGTACCAAATAGGATATTGTGATCTGGTGTCTCGGCATGACCACTATAGCGTAGGCTCTTGCCATATTGCATGGTCCAAAAGAAAGGGATACGCGCCTCTAATGAGTCAACACTGTCGTCATTTAATATCGCAGCAGCTGTAACCATGCCATGCTGCAGCGCCACGCGCCAATGCTCGATACGCATGCGACCCATTTGGTTGCTAGCTTTTGCAATATCACCCAACGCATAGACGCCTTCGCGCAGCTGTAAATGCGCATCGACTTGTACGCCATCTGGATCGTTAACTGCGCTCAATATCTCTGTACGTGGAGACACGCCAGTACCCAATATCACGATATCAGCATCAATATGTTCACCATTCGCCAGCGTGACACCGCCTACATTTGAAAAAGCTTGGTTATTGTTATCTCCATCCTTGTCCACTTGACGATTAACCTTAGTAATTTCATTGACGGTTGCGTCAAACACAAAGTTAATGCCCTTCTCTTCATGTAACTTAATTAAGGCGTTACTCACCGTTTCAGAGACAATATTGCCCATCACACGGCTACCTTGCCCAATCACTGTGATAGAAGCGGTCGTGCCTGCTTGCGCTAATGCCGAAGCGGTCTCCATACCGATAAAACCTGTACCAATAATCACCACACGCTGATCATGACTGGCCGCTTTAATTAGTTTGGCATCTGTCATGCTGCGTAGCGTATATACGCCATCTATGTCAGCACCTGTAATAGGTGGTAAGTTTGGTTTAGCACCAGTGGCGACGACCAAGAAGTCTGCCGTTTGACGTTCGCTGTTGCCATCATCATCTTCGATGACGACGGTCGCTTCATTGGGTAGCACTTCGCTAACCGTTTGGTTGAGGCGTAACTCAATATTGTTATTATCCGCCCAATTGGCACCGCCCAATAGCAGCTTATCCTCGTCCATCTTACCTGCCAAAAACGCTTTGGATAATAAAGGACGATTGTAAGGAGCTTTGTCATCTTTACTAATCAACGTAATCTTGCCGCCATAGCCACCCTGACGCAACTGGTCGGCCGTCATAAATCCTGCACCGCCACCACCAACGATAATAGTATGGGTGTCAGTTAATTTATCATTTTCGACCTGCCCCGTTACCTGAGCTGAGGTATCAACTGTCAAATTATCACCATCATGAGTCAGCTCATACTGGGTCAATCCTTTAGTCGCTATCGGCTCTAATAGTGAACCATCGCGACTATCAAAAGTCGCATGATGCCAAGGACAAACTACGCGATTGCCACAGCGTAATCCGTTACCCAAGTCTGCGCCCGCATGTGGACATTTGCCATCGAATGCACGGAACTCATCATCATCGCGAGTGATTAAAATGATACTATCGTCTTCTTGCTTATATGATTTCATGCCACCGCTTGGTATATCCGCTTTACTGATGGTGACTGTGTTGATCGTTGCGTCGGTCATAATGCTTCCTTAACAGTTATAATGATGTCTAATGACAGCAGGTTGAAAATGACCGTAACCAACCAGACAAATTCAACTTATCCTATTATTTTTAATATGCTATGCATTGATAGTAGCAAGAGCGCCGTGCACACGATGTTTTTTTGTATGTTTGCTGCGTTGCAAAACGTAATTATGCGACTTTGCTTTCCGCACTCCTTTTACTTCTAATCATTATTAATAAACAAAATAAAAGACGACCTTATGACTTCTCAAGACAACCAAAACGAAATAACTACTTCTCAAGATAGTTTAGATAACCCAGCTGCTACTCTTGATCGAACAACTGTTGCTCAAAACGCTAATGAACGAACAGCTAGTGAGAAAACAGCCAGTGAGCAAATTGACCTAGCTCATATGGATATTGCCACTATTACAGATACTGAAAATTTGCCTCAGCCAAGTTTTCAGCCAATACAGCAAGCGACTTATAAAGCCAATACGACTGATTTTATCGTTAATGAGCTATTGCCATTAGACTTCACTGGTGAAGGTGAGCATTTATGGCTACATATCGAAAAATCAGGCATGAATACTACTTATCTGGCGAAACTACTGTCAGAGTGGGCAGACATTCCATTACGTGATGTTGGCTACTCAGGGTTGAAAGACCGTCACGCGTTGACGACTCAGTGGTTTAGTTTGCGCATACCAAAGAAGCAATTGCCACCTACTGAGTTTGCACCAGTGGACATTGGCGAAAATGAGACTGTCACTATCCTTGCGCAGCACTGGCACAATAAAAAACTCAATCGCGGTACGCACCGTGCCAATCAGTTTGTTATTACTTTACGTGATATCCAGTTTGCGAGCGCTAGTGACGAAAATGTTGATGACGGAAGTAACGCATCACCCGAGCAACTACTATCTGCAAAAGAGGCCGTCGAGCAGCACTTAACGCGCATTGGTGAAAATGGTGTACCCAATTATTTTGGTCCACAGCGTTTTGGTCGTCAGGGTAATAACGTCAGAGAGGCATTATCACTGTTTGCTCGTCCGCCGCGAGAGCCTCGCCCGCAGCCAAAAAAGAGCAAACGTAAGCGTGCCCCGCGCGAGCAAAATACGATGGAATTGTCTGCTGCACGTAGCTTGATATTTAATGAGATATTGGCAGCACGGGTACGTGATGGTAGCTGGGACACTGGCCTAGCAGGTGAAGTGTTTAATTTGGATGGTTCAGGATCGATATTCACTAGTGAGACACTAGATGATACGTTGCATGCTCGTCTTGACAGTGGCGATATTCACCCAACTGCCGTGCTATGGGGCACGGGTAACGATAAAGTCACCGGTAGCGCTGCAGATTTAGAGACCGAGGTAGTACAACACAGCCCCCTACTTATGCAACTAGCAACTGGATTAGAGCAGCGTGATATTAAGGCGCAAAGACGAGCGCTACGCCTACCGATTGAGGCGTTAAGCTGGGAATGGTCGGACGATCAGACGCTGGTATTAAACTTTACTTTGACGACGGGTAGCTTTGCCACAAGTGTGCTCGCAAGCTTGGTACAGCAATTAGCTTCTTGATTGGAGGGATTAATGAAACTGGCATCTAAATTGGACTAATCAATAGAATATCAGCCATACCGATAATACTTACACAATCTTAGCGGCATGGCTGATCGCTAATAATTAATGGCTAACGACTCTTATAAAGCAATTGCTTACCGCCTTCTTTTTCAGCCCACATCTCATTTGCACTGACAACTTGATTGCGACCACGGTGCTTGGCTTCATATAAGGCCTTATCCGCTGTACTAATCAGACGTTGGCAGATATCACTAGGCAGCTTTTGCATTGAGGCTATTTGGCTTTCCGCGCGCTGAGTAGCAATTGGCTTGATAAGAGGTGACGTTCGAGCGACAGTCTTTTGCTGTGTGATCGTTTTATAGCCTTGCGCGATACAATCTCGCTCTTCATGAGTTAAGGTATATAGCCCAAAGCTTGCTGTCACATTAAAATCAGCCAGACCTTCAATCTTCATGACATGTTCAGCAATATTTAGCCGTAATTGCTCGGCAATCATCATAGCGCTATCATGCTTCGTGTCTGGTAGGACAATTAAAAACTCTTCGCCGCCATAGCGACTGATAATAGTCTTATCTGTTAATGACTGCGATAGCGTCTGTGAGATTTCAATTAGAACCTGATCACCTACATCGTGACCATAGTTATCGTTAATCTGTTTGAACCAGTCCAAATCTAACAGCATGACGCTTAAATCTTGATATTCTCGCACAGTAGCCAAGGCATACTTCATCTTTTTCAGACCGTAGCGACGATTTTTAAGCTGGGTAAGCTCGTCCTGATTGGCATGTCGTAAGGTCTCAAACCGACTATCATCTAATACCAATAGCAAAGCACGGAACATATAAACGATAAAAATCGCTTTTGGCAGCGCTAAATATAAATGCGTCGACCGCCAAAAAAATGCGGATGAGCGCTGTAGCTCGTTGATACTATCCCAATTTAAGACGTTGTTCTCAAAAGCCAACGCAGCAACCGCATTTTCAGCAGCCATAATCTCGTTGTAAGTTAGATAGTTATGACTTTCAAGCATAGGATGAATGACGGTCAATTGGCGTAAATTAGGCAGACTGACACCAAAGTAAGGTGACATGATCGCTAATAGCATCAAGATAATATGCAGCCAAAACATACGCCAAGCATAGCGGCGCCTGATCAACATCATACCTAGCATAGCAGCGCCGACGAGCGACACGCCTGCAAACAAACTGCTGTACCCTATCATCACAATAACAGTAGAAATGTAGGCGGTGTAAACCAAAACCAAAGCTATCTGCCATCGACTTAAAACAATTTCATTGTCATTGCTCGAATGAAATAAGCCTTTGACCATGCATAAAAAGAATAGCCCGACGAAGCTAATCCCAAGCCATAATGGATATAAATAATGTATGTTCACATAGGTGTTTAACGCATCTTGCTGCCACCAGACATACAAGCACCAGAACCAATGCAATGACACTTCTAACACGATAAATAAGGCCATCAGCGATGTTCGGTCAGCAGCCTGCCACTCAAAGATCATTTGAGAGATTTTGTTGTAACCTAGATGGGATATCGATACAGCCATAGAAGGGCTACCGCAGAGAGTATAAATACATTAAAAGATGTAAGTGCGTTGAATATATGAGCGCTAGAATCAAAGCCAAAGCATACTATTCGCTCTGAAACTTCCATATCAAGTGTTACAAGTTCTGGCCTTATTATCAATCTATTTTACGCATTTATTTCCCAATAATTTCTCTATGAATGCAATTTTGTTTACTTACCCATTTTTAGCCTTATTGATCATGATAAATAAGGCCCTGTCGCTATTGGAAGTAACCTTATTAGAAGTAACTGTAAAAAGTTCAATCTTACTCACTAAGCAAGCGTTGCAAAAGATTCCCAAACCCCTTGCTGATCATCATTTAAAGTAGGAACATCGCCCAAACGTCGCCAAGGCATGTTGCTACCGTGAAAATCACTACCGATAGATGCCGCAAGACCATGCTCAGCAAGGCTACGGTCGACCATTCTGCGGGTACTAATCGGCTCACTAGTGGCTGGTAGTTCACAAGCATCTCCGCCAAGCTGCGCAAACTCTTCGATCAATTTACGCACGCGTGTCGCTGATAGTTGATATCGCGTGGGATGTGCGAGCACCGCTTTGCCGCCGCAAGCGTGAATCAGCTCGATACCATGCTGCATCGTCAATGCCTCGATTGCTACATAAGCAGGTTTATTATCTGCTAGGTACTTATCAAAGGCTTTTTGAACGGTTTTGACTTCACCGCGCTCAAACAATACCTGTCCAATATGGGCGCGCCCGACTGCTTGTGGGTTGCCGCCTGCCTTATCGAGCACTGCTTGCCATAGCTCATCATAATTAATATCTAATAGCTCACTCAATTTTTCAGCGATACGTTGACCACGAGTGGCTCGACTGTCTTGCAGTTGATGCAACGTTGCATGCATTTTTTCGCGATCAGTAAAATCCAGTCCAAGTACATGAATAATTTTATTAGTGGATTTATTCTTTCCGTAACCACCGCTTAATATATGTTCACAGCTGATTTCAACGCCATTAATAATCTGCATATCGCAGGCACTGGCAGCGACTCTTGCCTCGTCAATCCCTGCTAGCGTGTCATGGTCAGTCAATGCTAATACGTTGATGCCCGCTGAATGAGCACGTTGTATGACCTCAGTCGGTGCATAGGTACCATCTGAACAAGTACTATGGCAATGTAAGTCGATTTTCATAAGCTAAGCCTTAAAGTGTTAAATAAAATAGAAGTAGAATAAAAGCTAGTGAGCAGACAGTCATTGTTACGATTATGGGCGTTGTAGTTTGTCTTGATGATTCTGTAGATTTAGCAGTTATCATTACTGTATTCGTGTTTATATTTGGCCAGTAGCATGGTCATCAGGCGCAATGATAAAGTATTACTCTGTAGGTCGCGTATATCGCATGATTATCGTGTTGATTGCTTTTTTTTGGTGCGGTAGACGTGTAAACTACCCCATACGTTTTTGTTGGACATACCCTTTGCTATGAAAGCATTATTAGACTTTATTCCCTTAATTGCCTTTTTTATCGCGGCGCGTTATAACGGTATTTTAGCAGCGGCAGGGGCTTTGCTCGTCGCTACTATTATCGTTTACGCCATTCATTTTATTCGTCAAAAAGGTAAGTTTGATAAGCAGCAATGGGTTGTCTTATTATTAACAATTTTATTCTGCGGCGGTACATTACTGCTGCGTGATGATATTTATTTGCGCTGGAAGTCGCCTATTATCAATGGTATTTTTGCATTGACGCTATTCGTCAGTGCCGCTATTAATAAGCCATTGATGCAGCTTGCTATGAAAGAGGTATTTACCCTGACGCTTAGCGGCTGGAAAAAGCTGACCGTTGCTTGGGCATTGTTTTTTGCCCTAATGGCTGTACTACATTATATCACAGCGTTCACAATGTCAGATGAAGCATGGATCAACTTTAAGACCTATGGTTGGATTCCGATTATGCTGGTGTTTGTCGTGGCTCAATTTGCCGTGTTGAAAAAGCATCTAAACCCTGCCCTAACAGACAAAGCCACTAAATAGTTTCTGTTGCCTTGTCATAGCCGCAACCACTTTATTACTATGACGTTTATACTAAGCCCATATAAGCTCATCATTACTTTTTTATTATTCACTAAGGAAGTCTCATGTCTTTATTTGCAATCATTGGTCATGACGTGGCTAATAGCAGTGCACAACGTCTGATCACTCGTACTGAACATATTGAACGCTTAAAAGCGCTGCACCAAGAGGGACGCCTCGTTATCGCAGGTCCAACGCCTATCGAGCATGGCAAAAGTGATATGTCAGGCAGCTTAATCATTGCAGATTTTGACTCTATCGAAGCGGCTCAAGCATGGGCAAACGATGAGCCTTACTTACGTGATGGCGTGTATAGTCATGTCGATATCAAACCATTTGTTCAAGCATTGCCAGCACCAACTGATAGCAACAATCAAGTAGCTGCATCGTGATCCAGAGAGTCTCTTTTTCACCTAACTGCTTCTACAAAAATGCCCTGATTGGTCTCATGTTAGTGACAGCCGTGTCGGCACAAGCTGCACCTGCTGCGCCCATAACACCTGCTGTCGATGCAACCGATCCGACAGCAGTGCTGCCGCTGACTGGGCCAGTAGCGGCACGCGCTTTGCCAACGAAAAACTCAGCGCTAGATATCAATGATACCTTGGCGGCACAGTTGCAACCATCTACTAAAGCATTGTCAGCTGCCAATCAAGAACTGCTTAGCCGTAATGCACAATTGCAGCGTCAAGTGAACGACTTACAGACTCAAGTAAATGTCTTGGTTTACGAAAGTAAAGGACAGTTATTTCTATACGGTGCGTTTACCGTTTTGATTAGCTTATTAGTCGGTATTTTTGTCTCGTGGTTAGTATTTGTCCGTCGTGAACGCTGGTAGCATATGCTGTGCTCGCACTGACTTGCATTACTCTACTTCGCTGCGTCTGACCAAATGTCGATATCATTGATCCGTCACAATTGATCGTTGAGCTACCGTTACTGATATTTCTAAGAAGTGCCTCATGTCTACCGCTAATCATCAAAACCCTGAACATTTAAACGTTATCACGCCTGCCAAGATTGACTGGCAAACGGATGATACTGGCAATATGGTGCCAGTATCAGGTGAGTTTGGGGATGTTTACTTTTCTCATGCGGATGGTTTGGCAGAGACGCGTCACGTATTTCTAGAGCACAATCAGTTACCGAAGCGTTTAGCACACCTTGCACCAAAGCAATGCTTTACGATTGCTGAGCTAGGCTTCGGAACTGGGCTTAATCTACTAGCAACGTGGCAATTGTGGCGACAATTACGTGAAACCAATCCGCAATTAGCAACGGCTCGTCTGCACTTTATTACTACTGAAAAGTTCCCTATACCGCTAGCAGATCTGACCCAGATACTTGCGTTATGGGGTGAGCGCGCGCCTGAGCTAATGGCATTTATTGAGCCACTTTTGGCTGCATATCCGCCCCTAATTGCAGGCTGTCATCGTTTAAGTTTTTCTCATGATAACTTAACCATCGATATGTGGTTTGGTGATGCAGCAGAAAGTCTAAGCAAACTGGCATTAGACCATTCTAACCAGCATACGCCTTATATTGATGCTTGGTTTTTAGATGGTTTTGCGCCTTCTTGCAATAGCACCTTGTGGGCTGACAGTATCTTTGCCCAAATGCAGCGCCTATCACGCCCTCATACGACTGCCGCTACTTATAGCTGTGCAGGTATCGTCAAGCGTGGACTAAAACAACATGGCTTTCAAATTAAAAAAGTCAGAGGTTTTGGTCGAAAGCGAGAAATGCTAACAGCCATTATGATTGATGCGAACAGTAGTGACATTACTAGCGATAATAAAAGTTGTGATAATAAAAGCCACGAGGCAAAGCAGGAAACAACTGATAGCACATTCGATAATACTGTCGTCATTGGTGCAGGTGTCTCAGGGTTGCTCACAGCTTGGTCGCTTGCCAATCGCGGTATTACTGTCACTTTATTAGATAAATCAGCGCCCTTAGCAGGCGCATCAGGCAATCCTAGAGCGTTACTTGCGCCCAAAATGACGCCACTTCACCATGTTGACGAGCATCTGCATACCATAGGTTATCTCCATAGCAGCAGGCTATATCGAGACCTTAATCAAACAGCCGTACAGCTTAATACAGCACCGGTACTTGAACTGACTGGCGCCCTTGATTTGCTTATAAAAGCCAATATCGGTACAGAACAAATTGCCGACTATCCTGATGAGATGGCGACCACCCTATCGCATGAGCAAGCACAGATTACTAGTGGCTTAAAAGAGCAGAACTTATCAGAGAACTTGTACTTACCGCAGTCTGGTCTGGTCAATCCGCAAGCATTAAAAAACATCATACTGACTCATCCACTCATTCACTTTCAACAGTTAGAAGTGAATGAAATCACCGAGACTGAGCAGCAAGTTCGTATCGAAGGTATTGATGGAAACCGTAACACTGTCACTATGACTGCTGATAATGTTGTCATTTGTGCGGCTTTTGAAAGTCATCAATTGGATCAGCGTATTTTTGATTGCCGTAAAATTCGTGGGCAGCTGTCTTGGTTTACTCCTTCGACGGAGCAACTTGCAAAACTGCCAAAAATACCGCTTAAATATAGTGGTTACTGTGCACGGTTCAACGCACAAACTGGAGATGATGAGTTAAATACAGTCGTCGCTGACGAGCCCTATTTATTACTTGGCGCAAGTTTTATCCGCAATGACACAAGTACTGACATACGTCCTGAAGAGCATCAAATTAGTCGTGATAAGCTCATTACCGCCATTCCTGAAATGGCATCTGTCATGCCGGCAGATACGAGTCTGTGGCAGGGACGAGCTGGCATTCGCGCCCAAACGCCTGATTACCATCCTATCGTTGGACAATTGGCACATAGTCAGCTGATATGGACAATGAGTGCGATGGGCGCAAAAGGTTATGCATTGGCACCTATTTGTGCTGAAGCATTAGCAGATATGATGCTAGGGTCATTCGCACCACTGTCAGAGACGATGCTCGCACGCTTATCGCCCAATCGTACACGGCTACAGACGCCGCTTGTTTAAGAATAAATGGCTCTTGTGTAAATAACAACAATGCTCTCTACGGTTTATTCTGTCTTATGATATCTTAATTTAGTGTCGACTCTAATAATGAGATATACCCCATGAGCTATCACCAAACAACCCTTACTCTACCCGCCTATGCGCGCGGCATTCATATCATCACTCCGAGGATTGAAGAAGCTATTTCTCAGCTGTTACCTCACTCTGCCAAGGTAGGGTTGGTTCATCTGTTTTTGCTGCACACGTCAGCCAGTCTTGCGATCAATGAAAATGCCGATCCAGATGTCAGACTAGATACAGAGGATTGGCTTAATAAAATCGCACCAGAAGATCAGCCAGAGTATCGCCATACCTTAGAAGGATCAGACGACCTGCCAGCGCATCTAAAAAGCATGATGCTTGGAGTAAGCTTGACTATACCGCTTGTCGATGGTGGATTAGGTCTAGGCATGTGGCAAGGTATTTACTTATGTGAGCATAGAAACCTGCAAGTATATGGTGGACAGCGTAAGCTGGTGATTACGGTAAATACGTAATAATATACTGTCAATAAATAGCAGGTTGACCCTTGCGAATTGCCCCATTTACGTAGAGCGCCATTAACGGATAAAGCTGATTATGAATACTTCTCTCTCAAAAGTAATACACTCAAATAAATCTAAGCGTCTATGTATTACCGCTCCTGCTATTTTCTTCAGCCTGTTGCTACTGACTGCTTGTCAAAAAGATCCAGAACCTGAAGCAACTGATACAACTACAGCTGAGACCTCAACGCAAACCACGCCAGTAACGACCAATATCAATGTTGATGAAGCTGAAAATAGCAATGTAGATGACGCTAAAAATGTAGCACAGACTGATTCAGAACGTGATATGAGCTTAACAGAGTTAGATAAAGATCTTGGTGATACTACGCTCACTGCAAATGCTAGCGCTGAAAAACCTAATCCAGAACAAGCTATCAAAGGCGCACAAATCACTGATGTCCGTTATAAAAGTGCAGCAGGTGAGAGTCTATCTGTGGTCTTTGAGACGTCGGCAGCTGGTATGCTCAACGCGATCATTACTCGTCCCAATCAACCAAAAATGACATTGAGCGCACCCGAAGGCCAAGGCAATAATCCTACCTATCAATCAGCTGACAGTAGCATCCAACTCGTCAGTCATGCTGGTGGTGGCACTATCGACTTTATCCGAAACAATAAAGTCACTAGCTTTGATGCCGTCAGTGCTGAAGCAGAAGTCATCACTGAATAAAGTCTGAGGTCGCCTTTGTTTCAATACGCGATTTAAAATCATAAAAAAGGCGGCAAACGTTATTATCATTGCCGCCTTTTTCGTTTCTGTGTATTATTCTCTACTGACTTGTCTCTACTAAGCTGTCTAATGGGTTATGAGTGATTGTATTTAACCAAACCCAGTCGATTGCCCAAACATACCGACCAACCAGCTTATCAATGCCCACAGCCCCCAACCGACAAATACAATGACTAGCAGGCCAAGAAAATCAGGGATATGCAAATACAGCCAAGCAACGATTGGATTGCGCCAAAAAAATCCAAAACGGCTTTGCTGTTGTTTGTCTTCTAGTGACTGGTGCAAAAACGGTCGATCCATATGCATGGTTTCGGTAATACCATATTCATGGTGTAGATGCTCGTGCACGATACCCAGTGTCTTACGGCTAGGACGAATGAAAATATCTAATAGCGTACCAATGCCAGGTACGATACCAACGACCATATCAAGAAGTGCCAATCTAACCGCTGGCGTCATTTTATGAGCGGGCACACCTAACTGACGCCCTAATATAAATGCATAACTGGTCAATGCCAATCCTGCCAAATCTCCTGCTAGTGGAATGGTCGAAAGCGCCGCATCCGCACCCATTCCTTGCTTGGTAAAAGGCACTCGCACTAGCGAATCCATGGTATTAGCAAACTTCGCCAACTTACGCTCAGTTGCGATAACTTGTTCACGCGTCAGACCATGCTCCGCAAGTTTAGCTTGATAGTCCGTAACTGACGCATTCGTATCAGACAGTTTCTTTGATTTGAATCTCGGCAACTTATCGAACTTATCCATTTAGCGTCGTCCATATGCAAGTGATTGCGATGAGCGCAAAGACATAGCGCCCTACCCAGATATTGGCCAAGAACGCCTGAAAGCAAGCCAAAGGGTTGCGACTGGCACAAGCGCTGTTTTGTTTGGCAAACATCATCGCAACTAGCGCCAATCCAAATACCGGTGTTACGCCTAATGTGGTCGGAGCAAAGTAATGCCACATAACCACGCCCATCATTAGCAAAAAGAGCATCTGTAATATTGAGATGATAATCACATCATAACGACCGAATAGTATCGCTGTTGATTTCACGCCAATCTTTAAATCATCCTCACGGTCAGCCATGGCGTACTGGGTATCATAGGCCACTGTCCAGCACATATAAGCTAAGAATAGCAGCCAACACCAAACATCGGGAGCGCCTTGCACTGCCACATAGGACATCGGTATCGCCCATCCAAAAGCAGCTGCTAAAAATACTTGCGGCAGGTGCGTATAGCGTTTCATAAATGGATAAATAAACGCCAATACAACAGCACCAAGCGACCAATAGAACACAGCTATGGGCAAGAAAAATAGCAGACTAGCACTTAACAGCACCAGTACTAAAAATGCAGCGACGGCTTCTTTACCAGATAAGCGTCCATCTGCTAATGGGCGACCTTTAGTGCGAGTCACATGACCATCTACTTTACGATCCGCAAAGTCGTTAATCGCACAACCAGCCGCTCGCATAAATATTGCACCAAGGGCAAATATCGCAAATACTTCGATACTTGGCAACGCTGCCGTCATTCCTTGCTGCTGCGCTTGACCCATTGCAGCGAGTAGTACGCCCCAAAGCGTTGGCCATAAGAGCAGCTCAATGCCGACTGGCTTATCAAAACGGGTTAGCTGGATGTAGGCTTGTAGCTTGTCTTTAAATGTCATGGCTTTTTATTATCATTGTTTGAATACTTTTTATGTGCGCTTATATACTTCGCTCAGAACAACTAAATTAATTTTTGAAGGGGCTGGTTGCTTAGTTTTAATGGACTAATTACTAAGTTTAATGGTCTGGCTACTAAATTTGTTGCCATAATTTATTCGCTTCGATCAGTGATAGCTCAGGATATTGCTTGCGCAAGGCTTTTAACGCTGGGACTTTGTCTTTTTGTGCTGCTTGTTGACGTAAAAATGCCAGTTGCTCTTGTGGATTGCTCAGCTCTTTTAACCGTGCCTCAAGCCGAAGAATGCGAGTACGCAGCATGATATTAATCAACAATAGAATTGCACCCATAACCCAAATGATTAACGCTGACATTCCTTGCTCCTAAATCCATTAATTCTGCATATATAAGCTGATTGATTGCGTACATTTATACTCGTACATTCATTATCGCAAACAGTATCTGTCAGACAAAATACCCATCAAAGCGCACGGCTTCATTATGCCAGCTTTCACTAGCTGGCTCATCAGCAAGCAGCGGTGCAAACTGTGGACGCTTTACGATCACGCGACCTTGGCCTTGCATATTTCGTCTGACAACGGCCTGCGCCCTACTTAGCAGCTGTCGCTCTTCATCTGAAGTTGCTGGACGAGCCAATTGATGCAGTGCTTGCATATGCTTACCGACTTTTGCCCCTTTACCTGTTTTGCTATCTTGATAGCTATCTTCTGGAAACATCGGATCTAAATAGACGACATCAATTGCCATAGTATTATCTGTTACGGTGCCTGCTTCTAAATTCGCAAAATAACTGAGCGCATCAGCATTAATAATCTGTAGACGGCTCATGAGCTTTTGCCAATTGGGTTGCGCACTCATACGCTGCTGCTCTGCAAGTAACAGCAATGCCATCAAAGGCTGCTGCTCAAGCATAGTGACTTGGGCACCAGTACTGGCCAATATCAAACTATCATGCCCAAAGCCAGCAGTTGCATCAATAACGTGACTATCTGATGTGATTTTGGCGGCTTGTAATAGCAACTCAGACTTACGACCAGCACTCACTATACGGCGCTGCAACTTGTCCCATTCAGGTGCCACACTGAGCCCATCACTTAGCCATGATAGCTTGTCTTTATCATCTAATAATAGAATAGGCTGAGTAGATGCTTGGCTCAATTTCTGACGTCGCTTTTGAGTTATTTTCTCTGTAGCGACCTCTACATCTAAGAGAATTGGTAATGTATGCTCAGCTACCAATGCCTGTAAACGCTCAACCTGTGCTTGCTGGCTGTTATCGACGTAGAATAACTGACAATGTACAACAGCACCTGTCTCGTCATACGTTTGGGGCACATCGGTCATAACCATCATCCTATTTGCTGCTTATTTTCACTATAAATTACTGGCGTGTTAAATCATAACGCAAATCTAGCCAGCCATTTGATAACCAAAGCCCCAAGCGGCGACCAACACGATAACACCCGTGATAATGCGTAACCAAGCAAAAATAGTAAAGTCACGGCGACTTACCCATGCCACTAGCAAACGTATACAGAGTAGCGCCACTACAAATGACACGATGGTTCCGATACCTAGCACCAGCCAGTCTTCACTGTTGGTCAGTACGTCACCATGTTTGAGTAAATCCAACAGTGCTGCCCCTACAATGACAGGAATACCCAAAAAGAAAGAAAACTCAGCAGAAGCCTTACGTGAGACACCTAACCACAGCGCACCAATAATAGTGGCACCTGAGCGTGACGTCCCTGGTATAAGAGCTAAACATTGGAATAGTCCAATCATCAGCGCAGTTTTTATGCTGACATCTTCCGCTTCTTCTGCAATGACCGTTTTAGGACGCTTTTCCACGTAAAATATCAGTAGACCGCCGATGATAAGCATAATGGCAACGACGATAGGATTAAACAAATAAGCTTTGATTTCATCGGCAAAGGTAAAACCAACAATCATCACAGGAATAGTAGAAACAATCAGACTCAGTCCCAGTTGTCTAGGATTGGTCATGCCCTCTGCTTTGCCAGTCAGTAAGCCCATCAACGCTTGCCACAATCTACCCCAATAGTCATAAATCACTGCCAAAATAGCGCCAAGCTGCACAACAACAACAAATAAATCAACTTTTTCTTTAGTCCAGAAACCCATCACATCTGCTGATAAGATCAAATATCCCGTACTAGAAATGGGTAAAAACTCAGTGATACCTTCAACGATACCCATGATGACAGCTTGAACGAATAAAACTATATCCACAGTGACTTTCCTAGAAACAGACTGGCCTAAAAAAACTGGCCTAAAAACAGACCGATTGGCTGTCCTATATTAACGTTGATTTTATATTGGTATGCGCTTGCTAAACACTAGAAAGCTGGCTGCTATCAATTGACGCTGCAAAAAGCATATTTATAAAGCTATGCTTTGCGTTGCTCTTTAAGTGTTTTCCAAGCTTGATTACGTAGATATTTTGGTAATGCCTGTGACGCTTCCGTACCACCATCGTTTGCAAACTGAGCAATACCAAGCTGTCCGATGACAACCGCATCTGGCCAAACATCTTCATGACAGTCTTGCTGATCATGTCGTGCCAATAGCGGCGCGCCATTACCAACGATAGGCAGGTTGAGCTCTGTTTGGCTATCATAATCTAATAGCTGCTCAGTGCTATCGCTACCAGCAGCCAAGACTGGCTGCATAATGCTTTGACCTAATTGGTCGTCAGTTACCAACTCATACTGTCCAAAGTAGACTTGCTGCATACGAGCATCAAGGGCGCTGTATAGATGTGTCAGCCCATACTTCTGATACGCGCATTGTGCGATTGCTTGCAGGCTTGAGACGCCAACACAAGGCAAATCATGCGCTACAGACAGAGCCTGTACCACTGCAGTATTGATGCGAATACCACTAAACGCACCTGGCCCGCGATTGAATATCAAGGCCTGTATATCAGCAAGACGTAGCTGCGCCTCAGACAATGCAGCATCAATCATCGGTAAAATCTGCTGAGTCTGCTGACGCTTTCCTGTTTCGGTATGGCTCGACAATACCTGTCCGCTCGAATCTAAAATCGCGATCGAACACTGATCGAACACGGTATCCATTGCTAAAAACATCACAACCTCGGCTTTTACTTTTGGCGTTCTAAATTGATTTGTCAGATTTTACTAATTTTTTATAACGATCTATCATTCATGTCCTGTAATAATACTGACAGAGTGAAGCAGCGCCTATCATAGCATTTAGGATACACGAATTTTATTAATTTCTATATTTTTCACACTTTATCCATCAGTGTTTATCTGCAACTGATAATGGTAAAAAGCCCCAAAGCTTCATTGGCTTCGGGGCTTTTATCAAACTTCTTAAAAATAACTAATTGTTATCTAAAAGCGGGTTTTGAACTTCTTTGGTGCTTGGTTTTGCATTTCTTGCATTTGTTTTTGCATCTCTTCGGTGCTTGGCATGTTATTTGGATCCAGTCCCATTTGCTTGGCCATTTGTTCTGGATTCACGTCCTTAGCGCCACCTTGCTGACCGCCACCGCCAAACAATGGACCGCCGCCACCGCCAGCACTACCGCCACCCATGAGCCCTTGCATAGACTTCATCATTTTACTGATGCCTTCAGGCTTTGAGATCATTTTCATCATTTTTGCCATTTGCTTGTGCTGCTTGAGCAAACGGTTAACGTCTTGAATCTCACGTCCTGAACCTGCAGCGATACGGCGCTTACGACTTGGGTTAATCTTGTCAGGGTTTTTACGCTCAAATGGCGTCATTGAATTGATTAACGCTTCCATTTCACGTACTTTTTCTTCTGGTTTGGCATCTTCGACGGCTTTTTGCATATCTGAGCCGCCCATACCAGGCATCTTATCTAAGAAGCCTGCCATGCCGCCCATGCTCTTCATCTGCTGGAACTGAGTCAATAGATCCTCAAGGTCGAAGTCACCGCCCTTTTGCATCTTTTTCGCCATTTTCTCGGCTTTATCACGGTCAATCTTTTGCTCAACCTCTTCGACCAGACTCAGTACATCGCCCATACCAAGGATACGCTGCGCGATACGCTCAGGGTGGAACAGCTCTAGCTCGTCTAGTTTTTCACCGCGACCCAAGAACTTAATTGGCTTACCTGTGATAGCGCGTACAGAAAGCGCCGCACCGCCGCGAGCATCACCGTCAGTCTTAGTTAAGATAACACCCGTCAATGGCAATGCATCATTAAAGGCTTTTGCGGTATTGGCGGCATCTTGACCAGTCATTGCATCGACGACGAATAGCGTCTCAGATGGGTTAACCGCAGCCGTTAGCGCCTTAATCTCATCCATCATGGTATCGTCGATATGTAGACGACCAGCGGTATCAATGATCAGGATATCTTGATATTGGATTTTGGCTTCTTCTATCGCACGCTTTGCGATATCAATTGGATTCTCATCTGTGCTTGAGTTCACAAACTTAGCATTCACCTGACCGGCTACTTGCTCAAGCTGTTTGATAGCCGCTGGACGATAAACGTCGGCAGAGACTAGCATGACTTTTTTCTTTTGGCGCTCTTGTAAATATTTGGCCAACTTACCAGCTGTAGTCGTTTTACCCGCACCTTGCAAACCCGCTAGCAAATAGACAACGGGCGGCTTACCTGTCATCTCTAGCTGCTGATTGGCACTGCCCATCATTTCAGTCAGCTCGTCGTGTACGATTTTGACAAACGCTTGACCTGGTGCTAACTCTTTTAGCACCTCAGCACCAAGCGCTTGTTCTTTTACGCGTTTTACAAAATCACGAGTGACAGGCAACGCCACATCAGCTTCTAACAACGCCATACGCACTTCACGTAGCGTGTCTTTGATATTGTCTTCGGTCAACTGTCCGGTACCGACGATGTTACGTAGGCTCGACGATAAGCGTTCTGTTAAGGTATCAAACATAAATAACTCTCAATTAAAATGGTTTTCAATTAAATAATACGCAATTAAAATAACTCTAAATCAAACCATTAAAATGGTTCATAAATAATATTAGGATACGCTATAAGATATTAGGATATTGCATGACAAGGGACATGATAAAAGAATTATATTATCAATACTATAGCATTAACACGGCTCAAAACTTATAGTCGTTTCGCAAAGGACACAGCGCTTATAATTGTAGTTAACTTTTTATAGATAACATATTTTATGTTTGGCGCTATGCAGCACTACCGATCATTTATAAGTTATAAGCAAGATGGTGCTCAATTGGCACCCATTTTATGATAAATTGGACGATTATTCTAATCATTCTGATAATACCACTTTAGCGACACATTGAGCGGCAGTTTATGCTCAGTATAAGATGAGGCTTTTTATCTGTGCACTTTGCATTCTTACTTGCTAGCATGGCTTATATCTTAGTCAGCATCCATATTGGTTGGGCGCTGGTTCAGGACAAACCTATCCACAAAAGCCTCAGTTTGAGCTTATTGCTGGTCGGCATGGCGGCACATGCGGCACTGCTATATCCATACGTTGTGACGCTGTATGGTTTAAATTTCAACTTATTTAACATCATCAGTCTGACCAGTTTATTTTTCTTATTCTTTTATCTGTTGTTCTGTTTATACCGCCCTATTCTTAGCCTTGGTATTTTGGCTGCACCCACTGCGCTAATAGGTATGACTGTCGGTTATTTCGGCCGCGCCCCTTATCAACCATTGACTGATATCAGTATCGGACTTGAAATCCATATCATATTATCATTGGCTGCCTATTGTGTGCTGTTGATGGCGGCGGTACAAGCGCTATTTCTACGTCTACAAATACGTGAGCTCAAGCATCATACCATTCATCGATTTTGGGTCAATAAGCTACCCTCCCTGCAAAGTATGGAGAGTTTATTATTCGATATGTTGTTGGTTGGCTTTGTATTGCTCAGTATCGCACTGGGGATTGGGTTTATTTATGTGCAAGACTTAATGGCGCAACATATCGTGCATAAGACTGTTTTTAGTCTACTGTCATGGTTATTATTTGGTGTGCTACTATTCGGTAACTGGCGTGCAGGCTGGCGAGGCAAACGTGCGGCCAATATCACTATTTATGCCTTTATCCTATTAGCCATTGGCTTTGTTGGTAGCAAGTTCGTCTTAGAAATGCTCCTATAAAATATATGTTCAAAAAAAGGCGGTCAGTAACTGTTGCTACTGACCGCCTTTTTTACATTTTTAGCCGACTCACTACTAATTCTTCTTAGTTAAATACCACTGTCTTATTACCCGCCACAATCACACGGTTTTGCACATGCCAGTTTACAGCACGTGCTAATACGTTGCGTTCGATATCACGGCCGATAGCACGCAACTCTGTCACTCCTTGGCGATGCGTCACACGGTGTACGTCTTGCTCAATGATAGGCCCTTGATCAAGCTCAGCTGTGACATAGTGCGCAGTTGCACCGATAAGCTTAACGCCTTTATCATAAGCTTGACGATAAGGATCTGCACCCACAAACGCAGGCAAGAATGAATGATGGATATTAATAATCTGCATCGGCCAACGTTTGACAAAATCTGATGACAATATTTGCATATAGCGCGCCAATACTAGCAAGTCGTTACCTGCCATCAACTTATGAATCTGTTCTTCTGCCTCTACTTTATTGTCTTTGGTCACTGGCACATGATGGAAAGTAATGCCAAAATTCTGTACTGCTTGCTTTAAATCAGGATGGTTGCTGACCACGCAAGTAATCTCGCAATCGAGCAGTCCACGCTGATGTCGCCATAATAAATCTAACAACGCATGATCAAACTTAGATACCAAAATACCGACTTTGGTCTTCGTTGCATTGTTATGTAGACGCCAATCCATATCATGACGCTTAGCAACCGTATGCGCAAAGCTGGCCTCAAAATTATCGATGATATCGCTCAATCCTGCCAAGGCAAACTCTAAACGCATAAAGTATTGACCGCCTTCATGCGCCGTTGAATACTGATCAAGCGTAATGATATTAGCACCATAACGATGAATAAATTCAGAGACTGCCTGTACGATACCAGCCTGATCTTTGCATTTGATGAGCAGCGTGGCTGTATCAATAGCGCTAGGTATCTGTTTGCTCTGAGAAGCTATGGTCGATAATGAAACCGTTTTAGTGTTGTCTGACATAATTCGCCCAATATAAAAAATGATGACTTATCGCTGAAAAATTGCTGGCAGCGGAGTAAACCGGTTATTTTAATCTTTTTTGCGATGCTTTGCTGAGCGAGTTGGTTGTTTTTGGTTATTTAAGGTGATTTGGCTTTTTTAAAGAATAAACTAAAAACCCCCAACGTAGGGTTGGGGGTTTTATGGTTAGAGCTTCTCTGCAAATTATAAATTAGTGATTGGATAAGTAAGTTTCGTGACGTTGCCTCTTGGAGTAGTTGCTATCACTGTAAATTCATCACCAACTGAACAGTCTTTTAACTTAAACGTAGTAATAGTTCCTAAATTATCTCCAGGACTACCAGTAGCAACGTTAGCAGGTACTTCTTCTACACCAGATCGTACTTCAGCTGAACAAGAGCCATCTTCGCTCTCTACTTGAATATCATCAGCTGTTGGTGGGATATCTCTTTGCAGATTACTAAATGCAAAATTACCATTACTATTTTTTTGTGCTATGTAGGATGCATCGTCTACAGTAAATTCTAGAGTATCGCCGTTGATATCTCCTATGAATATGATCTGGTATAAAGGTCTACCTTGTGAATCACTGCCTGCTGGAGTTATCTTAATATCGACTGAACTTGAATCAGTGTTATCGGTAGCCGTAGCACTAATCGTAGTGCCAGAAGGCATAGGGTTTAGATCATAAAAACCATCACTATTCATTCTTATCGAAATCAGGCTGTTATTAGCATAGACTTCTTGCGTTTGCGCATTGAGTTGGGGGGCGATTATCGTGAATCTAGCATCCTTATCAGCAAGCAAAGTAATACCCTGATAACGTACTACAGCATCCAAATCGTTATTACAGGTATTAACTTTATTTGGCGAGACAAACTCACCAATGTAATTTGCCTTATACTGCATTCTTTTCAAATCAGATAACGATGGAAACTTAAGATTAATATATCGATCAAGGTTACTATCACATGACTCGCTAGCACTCGTCGTTAACGGATAAGTAAACTCACCAAGTTGATAAGTGCCGTTTTCATTGTCATCACGGAAAGTATCTCCAATATTATGAACTAAAATATCGGTATCTTTGTCCCAAGCGTTATTTTGATTCAAATCAATATACTCTTTTTCACCTTCCGCTACCGCTAGAATGCTCACACGCCCATCACCTGGACGTGGATTTTGCGTTGAGAAAGTGACCGAACATACACCATTGCTAGTTGGACAGCTTGAAGTCACCTTGCCACCTTCGGCAGTAAAGTTAATGACCGTACCATCAGGTACTGCATTGCCATTACGATCGACCATACGCGCTGTAATATTACTAGTATCGCCATCTAAAGACCAATCCAAAACATTCTTTTCCCATGATAGGCTAAGGCCCGTCTGAGTCACCCTTGAACTTGCAATAGAGATATTTTTTGATAGCGCATTGATGCGAGGATCACTATCCAAAGTAGCTTTTATTTCTACGGGTCCAGGCGTTGTGCCTGGATAAATATTAACTGATACAACACCATTACTATCAGTAGTAGCAGGTATATTAGATGTATTGCCAAGTACACCAAAAGTTAGCCCTAACGGAGATTTTTCCAAGGACAAAGTTACATCGGCGTTGGCAAGCGGCGTTCTATTTGAAAATACAGTAAACTCAACTGCGCCTGTTGCTGAGGAGCCACTATTTTGAATACCTAGCGTTAGATCATTAGCTGTATAGACAATGGAAGTCGCTTCAGGAGCCTGTATAGAAATACTAGCCGATTGAGTAACATTACCGGTATTGGCTGAGATTCGCACGGCACCACTACATAAAGTGTTATCGATGTTAATGGCTTTGTACACAAAATTTATCATACCATTTTCATCAGAAGTGACCTGCTCAGGTAGCTGACCACAAGCAGCATTTAGGTTAACCAGCACACCGCTGATGGCGTTACCATTTGTATCAGTGGTTTTTAAAGATACAGCTGTCTGTCCACCTGCATTCAGTTGTGAGTCAGTAACTTGCAATGCACTCAAACTCACATTAGTCGCCTGCACTGAAAAAGTCAGGTTATCAATCGCGGTATTATTACCATTACTCGCATTCGCAGTAATAATATAAGCGCCCGAAACATCAGGAGCATTAGGCTTTAAAAATATACGAGCTTCGCCATCACTGTTCGTTAGAGTAGATCCTGATGTTGTTTGTGACAAAGCAATGCCTTCGGCATCGATTGAAAAGCTTACTCTAGCACCAATAACAGGCTCACTATTATCGTCAGTTACTAAAACTTCGTAGTAAGCCCCTTCTAGACCAATAGCATTTATTGGGTTATTGTCTGCATCTACCAATTGACTACTACTAATATTTAAAGCACCCACTGGAACTTCTGTACCGCCGCCATTACCCGTACCTGGCTGTTGCACACCCAAATCAGGCTCTGGCGCAACTGTATCCGTTCCATCTCCACCACCACAACCCGCCAAGGCCAATGATAAGGTTAGCGCTGTCAGTTGAAACAGTTTATAAGTAGATAGTGAGGGATATGACATGTTTTTGACTCCGCATGAGCAGTAATTTATTCGAGCAAAAAGGCAGTAAACCATTACGTAGAATCATAAAATAACGATAATGATTGATAGTTTTACAGTGATACTGATGTATTAACAGATTGTATTAAATATATAACAGCAACTTTACTGACTTTTGTTATAACTTACAACTAAAAATTAATCTTTACTATTAAACAATCAACAACATAGCGCGCTCATTTCAGGGTATAATAGCCCTCCTTTAATCCAACAGTTATTGTAAAAATATTTGAGTATTCATCTGTTTTATGGTATAAATGTCGGCTTTAAAATTTTCTGAATTGGTCAGCCTGTTATTTGCCTTTAGATAACAGCAAAACCAGCTCAACCTTCATATAGTTTTGTTTGGTGCAAAGCTGCCGCTTGCTGTGTCCATGCCGCAAAAACGTGCAACTTGCCCAGACTGGTATGAGAAAAACTCATACCTCATAGATTAGGAGTTCGCCATGTCTCGAGTTTGCCAAGTGACTGGAAAGCGCCCTATGGTGGGTAATAATGTTTCGCATGCAAACAACAAAACCCGTCGTCGCTTTCTACCAAACCTTCACAACCATCGTTTTTGGGTAGAGTCTGAAAACCGCTTTGTACGTCTACGTGTGTCTACCAAAGGTATGCGCATCATTGACAAACTTGGTATCGATAAAGTGTTAGCGGATCTACGCGCACAAGGTCAAAAAGTTTAAGTTAAAAATAGCAGCTGGATGATGACTCTCATCATTTAAGCTGCTGTTTTGCTACATTAATTGTGGCAACTCACTCTTTGAGACACGTACCTATCGTTTGAAGACCCCTCATTTACAGGAAAGCTATCATGAGAGATAAAATTAAATTAGTATCAACAGCTGGTACTGGATATTACTACACCACTACTAAAAACAAGCGCACTATGCCTGGCAAAATGGAAATCAAAAAGTTTGATCCAAAAGTACGCCAGCATGTGATCTTTAAAGAAGCTAAAATCAAATAACTCCCATCATTTGTAGAAGGCATTTTTATAAATACTTTCTATAAAGAAGTTATTTGAACAAAAAAAGGGTTTATCAATTGATAAACCCTTTTTTTATGGCTGTAGCTTCATGTTGCTAAGCTATATCTTCAATTATTCGCTTTGACCAGTATTTACTTTAACTGGTACTCAAAAATAACCAAATATTAGCTGTAGTGTGTTGGTTCTTTATCATATACATGCGCATGCCACTTACTCATTTGCTTTTGCATAATGACTTGAATCGCAGCATGAATCATGTGTTGACCAATGGCTTGAGTGTCACTACCAAGTAGCTCTTTTAGCTTGTCAGAAAAATCAATAGTCATCAGCGGCGCTTCATCTTGTTCAGCATCACGCAACAACAATCTACCATCATCTGCTTCCACCAGTTCTAACGTGGTTTCTTTGGCAAATCCTGCAAACTGATCGCTACTCTCGTTATCTACTTCTATATCATTATCGATATCGTATGGCATTAATGTGTTCCTTATTATCCCGTTTAGTACTGGTAGAGAAACTGGTCATTGCAAAGTAGTCATTTCTTAAAAGTAAACTCACTGGCAAATCTATCGTCTTACAGTAACGCGGGTAAATCTGTCTTACTCATACAATGGACGCTTTAACACTCGAATTCAAGGGCTACCGCACAAGTCTTCGTTATAAATACAACTTGAATGCTATAACGTTTATATAAATTAGCGCCAATAACGTAGTTTGGCTAATGTAAATAAGAAAGCCACAAACATCCCAAGGTAATAGACCAGCTTTAGCTCAAGGCTAGGATCACGGTATTTAAATGGTAGTGCAACGGTGGCCGTCGCAGTGGGCAATATCAGCAGCATGAGTAGCCAGTTCTCAATGACATTTAGCCAACCTTGTAAATCGGTTCCGTGACGTAGTGACGCCAATCCCATTAATAAACAAGCGACAATTAAGCTGGTAAATAAGCCATTTGGTAAGTCTTTAGGATAGATAATTTTAGCAATACTGGCTGGTACGATTCTCATATAAAATTCCAGTCATGCTTGTAGAACATGGCTTAATGATTAAAAATGTAAAATATTACGATACTGTATAGGCGTGAATAAACAATATAGATGCGAATAAACGATACAGGCGCGAAAAAGACTTATATTTACAGCGAAACTACTTAACTGTAAGTACCCATCAGCCATAGCATCGATATACAAGAGGTCAAATAACCCAAACTAATCGCATTCCAACTTTCGATATGCAGGCCTTTAACTTTATTAAGTATGCGAGAGCCTACCCAAAAGAACAGCGGAATGCCTAGCATAAATGCAGGCACAATGACTGCAGCATGACGTAGCACTGTTTCAACATCATCACCCACCATCAGGCGAAAGCCATAACCTGCCAAACTAAGTACAAGTGCAAACATCGCTAAGCCAATGGTGATACCTTTAGGTACCAAACTGCGCTGCGGTGTTTCACTTTCAAGTGCTTGCCTAGCCTGCTGATTCAACGCTTCATGAGAGTTTATTTGCTCAGAAGGTTCTGTTGAACTGCTAGAATTGTTTGTGTCCATATTTCACCTTTACGTGACTGACCGTTATCTAGTCATAAGTTATACAGCACATTCTAATATTGTTATTGTATGGCTAATAGCGTTTATTAACCATACAACACTAGCTAGCTGTTGTTGGCTAATAGCAACTCTGCGCGCATCTCATCAATAGCCGCTTTATAATCTTCTTGATTGAAGATTGCAGAACCCGCAACGAACATATCAGCGCCCGCTTCAGCAATCGCACGTATATTACTGGCTTTGATACCGCCATCAACTTCCAATCGAATATCTCGACCACTAGTAATGATACGCTGACGTACCTGACGGACTTTATCTAAAGTACTATCGATAAACGACTGTCCACCGTAGCCCGGGTTCACACTCATTAATAAAATCTGATCTACTTTATCCATGACATAATCAAGATAATGCAGCGGGGTCGCTGGGTTCAATACCAAACCGCACTCTGCACCGCCATCTTTGATCAGTTGAAGTGAGCGATCGATGTGAGCGCTGGCTTCTGGATGGAAGGTAATAATACTAGCACCCGCTTCCAAGAACTGCTCAATCATACTATCGACAGGTGAAACCATCAGATGCACATCAATTGGCGCTTTAACACCATAGTCCCGCAACGCCTTACAAATCATGCTACCAAACGTCAAATTGGGTACGTAATGATTGTCCATTACATCAAAATGAATCACATCGGCACCCGACTCTAGTACCTTCTCCACTTCTTCGCCCAACCGCGCGAAATCAGCTGAGAGTATCGACGGTGCAATAAGATAAGGTTTAGCAGGACTGTTCATAATTGAGCTACCTAATTCATGTTTATATAAGATATGGATAGATTAAAAAGAAAATTCTAATCGGCTCACATATGCTGAGAGCCTTTTATATAATGATGTTAAATACTTAATTATTTAACGTTGCTTATATTGAGTTTTGCAATAAGCACGGCCAACTTCAAAAGAGCGCTTTGCTTCATGCTTGGTAGCGCGATTGCTCACTCTCTGACGCCATAAGCGAAAAGATGACGGCTTTAGCTCTTGGCGCATGAGTTTGATAACCCCAGTCTCATCGAGACCGTAGCTATGCTCTATAGCACCAAATGGCGTTCTATCTTCCCACGCCATCTCTATCACGCGAGATATTTGCACGTCATCAAGTACTCTATCGCCAGCGTCGTTGACGGTTTTTGCAATCAGCTCGTCTGACTTAACTTGAGACACTTCATCACTACAATCAATGTTACGTTGTTTGTTTTGTAGAGCAGCATCCATATCAGCCTGCATAGTCGCTTTTGTAGAGCTCGTATCTGCTGACTTATTCTTTGGATTAGAAGCGGTCAAATCTTGATAACTTGCCATAAAAATCACCTGTTAAGCATGAATGGAATATCGAAAAATGTATCACGATCATCTGAATGACAACTTAGCTCATTTGAGCCATGTGCCAATGATGTTCGATATGGTCATTAATCACCGTTTGGATAAAATAATAGCTATGGTCATGCCCCGCTTGGTAGCGTAATGTTAAGGGCTGTTTGGCTCTTGCACAAGCGTCTTGTAGTTTAGAAGTCTGTAGCTGACCTTCTGCTAAGAAGTTATCAGCCGCGCCTTGATCAACCAAAATGCTCGAATACTGCTGACCGACCTTTTCAATCATCTGTGAAGCGTCCGCTTGTGCCCATAGAGACTTATCATCACCGAAATACTCTGTGTAAGCAGCTTGCCCCCATGCAGACTCACTGGCTGCGCATACTGGCGATAAAGCCGATACGCTGACAAACTTACTTGGGAACTTAAACCCTAGCAACAGTGCGCCATGACCACCCATTGAATGTCCTGTGACACCGATACTGTGGATGGGAAACTCTGAACGTAGTAAGTCATATAGCTCATCAACGATGTAGCTTTGCATATTGAAGTTGTCTGACCAAGGCGCTTGGGTCGCGTCAACATAATAGCTTGCACCTTGACCGACAAAATAGCGATCGTCGTTTGGAACATCGTTGTCTTCACTACTTCTGGGCGAAGTATCAGGTGCGATAAGTATCATACCAAGCTCGCTGCATTTTTGCTGAAAATGCGCCTTATGAGTGACATTATCAGCATTACACGTCAGACCTGATAGGTACAATATCGCAGGACAACGTCGTCCAGCCAAGGCTTCGTCAGGTAGATAAATACTAAACGTCATAGAGGTTTTGGTAGACGTCGACTCGTGACTATAATAATGCTGCTCACCGTTAAAGCAACGATTCACACTTTTTTGAGTAAGCTGTTTATTGGTAGATAAACTATGACTATAGGAATTTTGCATGAGTGATATCCTTTTATTCAAAATAGAACCAATGACGATGTTTAATAAATGCTCATCATCTAATAGTAAATCTAATATTGGCATTTATAAAATGCCAAATCATACTTTATATTTATTTAGCTATTCAGCGGCTATCTCTACTTCGTCTACTGACAGATTAGTAGCACTGTCAGGTAGAATATTAACCGTTGTAGAAGTAGCATTATTTGTAATACTAGCAACGGATGGACGCGCCTTATCAAACAATACTTGCTCAAACGCAGGCAATGCTGTCTCCATTAAGCTACCAATCACCATTTGCGGCTCTGATGGCTCAAAGCCCATGGCGCTCTCACGCTCATTGACCCGTATACTGGCATCCTTAAAAGCCGACTCAAAACTGGTATTCCCTCGTAGACTTTCAGCAAAAAACGCTTGACCAAAATAGGTCATCTCAGCTGTGTTGGTGCAGCCAAACGATGCTTTGTCAGCGGCTGATGCAGTAATCACTACCGTGGTTGGCGATGCCAATTCGTCAATAAACGAACCTGAATAGCAGGCAGACACCACAATCACACGCCAGCGAATACCCGATGCATCTAGCGCCTCACGCAACCAGGTGGCATCTAAATTATCCATCGCAAGCGGTGGATTTGCTAATTGGACGATATCTTGGTTACCATGTGAAGACAACGTCAGGAACAACACATCTTCATCAGCGTTCATCTGCTGACCGATTTTCTTTAGACCGCGCAAAATGCTGGTCTTAGTAGCGATTGGTTCATCGAGCCAACTATAAGTATTATTAATCAGCGATAGTGAATGCCCGCTGGTACCAAAACGTACATCAAACAGCTCGCGCACTTTATTAATCTCGGAACGAAAAACGTTTTGATCAGAGAATCCTGCAACTCCCATAAAGTACCAGTCGGTTTTGCCATCGATACTTGGGTCTATACTATCCAATGCTTGCTGTAATAGGCGTGGCTGCTGATACAATGCCGCCTCTTCTAATACAGGCTCTACAGGTATTTGCTTAAAGATTGGCTGGTCAGCGACATTACGTTGCCAAATAGTCAGCAACGCTACCGCGCCAACCAATACAATGATTCGCTCCCACCATGGTATACGCAGACGACGGGAGAAAATCCAAAGTAACGCTAGCGTCTGCCATAAGAACAATACTAAAAACAGTACTGGTAAAAACGAATAACTCCAATTTGGCAACCAACCGTAGCTACCAAAAAACTGCACTAAGCTCTGCAATAGGGCTGATAATGTATCAGCGACCAACCACAATACTACTGGTACAAATACCAATGCTTGGTTGCTCGCTCGCCGAGCCAAAATAATACCACCAAGCAAAATAATCATCGGCCAGATCAAATAACTGACCAATCCTTGCTCATTAAATATGCTGCCACTTTCAGCAGCTAACCATGAAAATAAGACATTACTACCAAGCGCCAATAGTGCAAATACGGCAAACTGTACAAAAGTGGGTTTAACCCAAGAAAAAGCCCGTGTTGAGCCCACTAGCATCCACAAGGTTGCAATAATATTGGCAGCGAAATTGAGCGAAAAACGCTGAAGCGAGACGGTTTTTAACGACGTAAGTGACAAAGACTTAGACCTCTAGCCAGTCGAGAAAAATAAAATGACTCAATGATAATTATCTTAATGTAACAGCCGCGCGGTGCAATCAATTGACGATTTTTTGTACAGCATGCAGACATCGATTTATATTGAATTCACGATGGAGTGATTATAGAAGATGACTAGCACTGCCTAATATTCTAGCTCGCTAATCTATCGCGATTGTAACGGATTGTCGGTTAAGAGGATAAGGCTGATTTGTAAAATTCACTTAAATTTGACTAAAAATTCAAATAAAAAAGGAGGCCTCTTATATAAAGCCTCCCTTTTTTGCTAATTACTAAACATTATCTCATCAATAGCTCATTGACGCGTTTTAGGTAAGCGGCTGGATCGTCTAGCTGACCGCCATCTGCCAATAATGCCTGATCAAAAATGACTTGCGCTAAATCATCGAATTGCTCACTGCTCTCAAGCTTCTTGATGAGTGGATGGTCAGGGTTTACTTCTAGCGTTGGCTTACTTGCTGGTACGTCCTGACCCATTTGCTGTAGCATCTGAATCATTTGTGGTGATAGCTCACCTTCACCAACAACCAAGCAAGCTGGACTATCGACTAAACGAGTAGACACTTTGACGTCTTTAGCACGTTCGCCCAATGCAGCCTTTAGTTTATCAACAACAGGCTTGAGCGTTTCTTGGGCTTTCTCTGCTTCCGCCTTTTCTTCATCATCTTGCAAGTCGCCTAAATCTACTGCGCCTTTGGCGATGTTTTGCAGCGGTGTCTCATCGAATGAGGTCAAGAAGTTCATTGCCCATTCATCAACACGGCTGGTCATCAAGATAACTTCGATGCCTTTTTTCTTGAATAGCTCAAGTTGCGGGCTGTTTTTCGCAGCGGCTAGGTTATCAGCGGTGAGGTAATAGATGGCTTTTTGGCCATCTTTCATACGACCTTTATAATCTTCAAAGCTTGTTACCAGACCGTCTTGGGTGCTAGTTGCATAACGCAATAGCTTAGCAATACGTTCTTGATTGCCTGCGTCTTCGCCTAAACCTTCTTTGATGACATCACCGAACTCTGCATAGAATTGGGCAAATTTCTCTTGCTTGTCACTGTCTTCGCTATTCGCAAGGCTTGCAAGCAGCGTCAAGATACGGCGAGCGTTACCATCACGGATAGATTTTACATCACGTGACTCTTGTAGTAGCTCACGGCTCACGTTTAATGGCAAGTCTGCTGAATCAATCACACCTTTCACGAAACGCAAATACATCGGTAGCAATTGCTCAGCTTCGTCCATGATAAAGACGCGCTTCACATACAGCTTTAGACCATGCTGCTGCTCACGAGTGTATAGATCAACTGGCGCTTTTTTAGGGATATATAGTAGCTGCGTATACTGTACGCGACCCTCTACACGGTTATGCGTCCAAGTAAGCGGCGCATCCATGTCATAAGAGATATTCTTATAAAAATCGACATACTCATCATCTTCAATTTCAGAGCTAGAGCGAGTCCATAGTGCACTGGCTTTGTTGATTGTTTCCCACTCATCAGTGAGTACCATCTCGCCACTAGCAGGCGTGTCGTCGTTTTCGTCTTCTTTTACATCTTCTTGCCAGATCTCTTTACGCATCTGAATCGGCAAGCTGATATGGTCAGAGTACTTATTAACCAAGCGCTTGATTTTGCTGCGATCCAAGTAGTTATCTTCGCCTTCGCTATATTCTTCTTTTAAGTGCAAAGTAATCGCCGTACCGCGCGTGTCTTTGGTAATAGGTTCAACAGTAAAGCTACCAGTACCATCTGACACCCAGCGCACGCCTTTATCCGCAGGCTCGCCCGCTTTACGCGATTCAACACTGATGGTATCAGCCACGATAAAACCTGAGTAAAAACCAACACCGAACTGACCAATCAATTGACCGTCTTGTTTCTGTGATTCAGACAATTTGTCTAAAAATGCTTTGGTGCCTGATTTAGCAATCGTACCTAAGTTTTCGATTGCATCGACTTCGTTCATACCAATACCATTGTCGGTAAAGGTAATAGTTTTGGCAGCTTCATCGACGGCGATGCGGATTTTTAATTCGCCATCATCTTCATAGAGGCTATCATCATTTGTGCCTTCAAAGCGCAACTTATCACAAGCATCCGACGCATTAGATACCAACTCGCGGACAAAAATATCAGCGTTAGAATATAGTGAATGCGTTACCAAATGCAGTAATTGCGCCACTTCCGCTTCAAACGTATGTTTTTTTAATTCTGGATTCAGACCTTCAGCTTGAGTTGCTTCACTCATAAAAACTCCTTTAAATTCTATGAAAGACCTATTATCAGATAACGATATACTCACTAAAGCCGTTCTCATAATGTTAGAGAACTTACCGTATGCAATACCGTTAAACTGTCTATACTAATAGGGGCATTGAGAAAAAATTCAAGCTCAAAAGCCCTATTCAATAAAAAACACCGCGCTTGTTTACCAAGGCGGTGTTCTGGTATCAGTTATTTATTTGCTCAGTCATTTTCTGATATAGCAATCAAAGTGCAAACAACAGCAACTACTCTGAATATGCTTCTATCAATATATCCCAGAGAGTCGTCAGCTTTTTTGAAAATTGAGTATGGGTTTTCATAGTAACCTCTATGTCGATTAACATCGGCTTGTTAGTAATATTATCTTTTTAGTAATATTGTCTTGTTAGCTACTATTAAAACTATTTCTCTATTATTTGTATAATTAATTGATTACAACGTATCATTTCATTTTTCAAAACTATAGGCTGGCTGACTCTTAGTTTCTTAACGTGGCATCGGGCGAATGGTGAGAATTTGCTCGCTACGACCAAATGGCCCATGTACATCGTGCAATACCGCACTGGTCAGTCCGATACCATCATCGCCATATTGTTGTACAGCCTCGATACCGAGCCAGCGACCTTTTGGCGAGCGATGCATATGGATTTGCAAATCAGTATTGGGAAACATCCATTCTAACTTGGATAAACCAAGACCCAATCTTGGTACAACACCGTTGGCAGTATCGACCATACCTAACAGATGCACCAAGTCATCAGTCGGCCCGCCTTCAATCATGTCGAGATCATTAGTAATCCATACCATACCGCGACCAGAGCGACGGTCTTCTGTCGCTACTAGACTTACGCTTTCGATAAAGCCGCCCGGCCAGCCTTTCATACCTTCCCAAACTGGCAACTCTTCAGGTTTATACTCTGCTGGTTGATCTTCAAGTCCGGCAATCTCGCTGGTATCTTGAGTAATAAGTCGCCATGCTCTTGCAATGATAGCATCGCGGCCACGGCTACTCATGACCGCTTCGACCAGCTCAATAGTCTTACCCGGTCGGATACAGCGAGTAGTGATAGTAAAATCGTCAAGCGGTATTAGCCCTAAGATATCGAGGCTCACACGTGCGATACGAGTATTAGGTTGTGGCGCGAAGCTGTTAATCTCGGCTGATAATAGGCCTGTTGCTGGCGCCATGTGCTGCTCATGCTCATTCCAAGCACCTTGAGCATGCTTGGTTGGCTGATAATGCGCCACACTGACACCGTCTTCTTGTAATTCTCGTTTAATAAATTTGTAATAAGCAGTCATAGCTATCCTATATTTGGTACCTTCATCTGTATTTTTTATTTAGGCTTGTACTTTCTATTTATGGATAAGCTCTTGTTTTCTTAGCGTAAGAATACGGCGAGCTTTTTGTAAGAAAAATAGTAAACAGATCATAACTACTGCGAGCATCGCATAGAAAAAACTTTTTTCTGCCATAAACTTCATGATATTCATAAACAATACAAAAACTACTGCTGCCATCACTAGCATATTGAGCTTTAGTTGCTTGTTGACTTCAGCGAGCGTGGCCTCTGCCAATACAAATCTGGCTTTTGGTTCTTTCATGCGACCTTATCCATATCAATGATGGTTCATACAAATATAAACACGAATATTAGTTACTTACCAACCTGAGTAACAGGTATCCGCAACGCTTTTGGCAGACTAAACGTCACATTTTCTTCAATACCAGATAGCTCACTAGGTAGATCGCCACCCCAGTCTTGCAACTGTTGCAATACTTCTTGGATTAATACTTCGGGTGCGGACGCACCAGCGGTCACGCCAATACTTTGCACGCCATCTAACCAACACTTGTCCATCTCACTGGCGTTATCGATTAAATACGCTCGGCAATTCATACGCTCAGCCAGCTCACGCAAGCGATTAGAGTTTGATGAGTTTGGCGAACCGACTACCAAGACTACTTCACAGCGACTGGCCAAATCTTTTACCGCATCTTGGCGGTTTTGAGTGGCGTAGCAAATGTCGTCTTTGCGAGGGCCTTGAATACTAGGAAATTTTTCACGCAGCGCATCGATGACTCGCGCAGTATCATCCATCGACAAAGTTGTCTGAGTCACAAATGCCAAACGTTCGGCGTCTTGTACAGTCAATGCGGCCACATCACCTTCATCTTCGACCAGATGAATCTGCCCACCATGGCGACGATTGAAACGTCCCATAGTGCCTTCGACTTCTGGATGTCCTGCATGTCCTATTAACACTGCATCCATCCCATCTTGCGCAAACTTTGCCACTTCGATGTGTACTTTAGTTACCAGCGGACATGTTGCATCGAACACTGTCAAATCTCGGCGCTCAGCCTCATCTTCGACTGCTTTAGAAACCCCATGAGCGGAGAAAATAACGATAGAGCCGTCTGGTACTTCATGAAGCTCTTCAACAAATACCGCACCACGATTGGCCAAGTCTGACACCACAAACTTATTATGCACAACTTCATGACGGACATAAATAGGCGGCTCGAAACGTGTCAATGCTTCATTAACAATCGCAATTGCACGGTCCACACCAGCACAAAATCCACGGGGATTGGCAAGATAAATTTGCATAAAAAGGCCTATCATTGGATAATTTATAGTTAAAACGTATTTTTGAATTTTTTATTCAAAAGTTGGGGCGAAATCAATGCTCTACTTTAGCATAATTTGCTTTTATCGCTCTCTAAAATAGCTGTCTACTCATAGCAATATTTTATAGGCAAACCTCAGCATACTTACGACATATTGCAAAACCAGCTTTAACTTGTATAAAAGCAGTTTATAATAATGCATCTATTATAATTTCTATCGCCATACATGATGGCGTTTTTTATTTTTTCCAGTCTTTGTTTTTGGCTGAGGCACTGCTTAACTTTTTATCAACACGCATTTATTACAATACATTTTACGAGTTACTAAGACACCTTCTATTAGGATAAATTGTATGACAGGTTCATTATTCATCGTTACTGCCGCTTCAGGTACTGGCAAGACCTCACTGGTCAAGCAATTGCTTGCGACCACCAATGACTTGACTGTCAGCGTCTCTCATACCACTCGCGCACCACGTCCAGGCGAGATTGATGGTCAGCACTATCATTTCACAGATACCGATAGTTTTACCAATGGTATCAATGCAGGTCTATTTCTAGAGCATGCTGAAGTATTTGGTAACTATTATGGCACGTCAGAGGAAAGTGTCCGTACCCAGCTAGCGGCGGGTATTGACGTGATTTTGGAGATTGACTGGCAAGGCGCGACGCAAATCAGAAATATCTTTCCCGATGCTACTATGGTTTTTATTCTACCACCCAGCATTGCGACATTACGTCAACGTCTCTCAACCCGCGCGCAGGATTCTGTAGAAGTTATAGAGCGCCGTCTAGCTGGCGCGGTCACCGAAATGGCACAATATGTGAATGCTGACTATGTAGTGATCAATGATAATTTTGATGTAGCCTTAGCTGAGCTAAAAGCCATCATCGTGGCCGACAGGCAGACACTTAGTCGTCAGCAGCAGCGCTATCATCGCACGATTAGCAACTTGCTAAACACTCAAGTAGAAGAGTAAACTAAGCACAAGCAGCTAATCTCGTAAGTAGATATAAAAAGCAACTACGCGACTTGGCAAAAAATGCTATAATATTTAGCTATCCCCCTTTATATTTTTGATATTATTTTTATTGAGTGGCGGGCAAGGTCCGTTACTAATAGAAACAACCGAGGTAGCTATTTATGGCACGAGTGACGATTGAAGATTGTTTGGATAATGTTGATAATCGCTTTGAGCTAATTTTGGTCGCAAGCAAACGCGCCCGTCAATTGGCCAAAGGTATTGCCGAGCCGTTGGTTGACGTTGATAACGACAAGCCTACAGTATTGGCACTACGTGAAATTGCCGCTGGCAAAATCACACGCGACATCCTAAATCAGCCAGAGCATAATTTTGCTACTAGCTCATTAGATTTAGCACTGTCAGGCGACCACAGCTTCTAATAAGCTGTTTTGGTAAGATGTATTTTATAAAGCCAATCGTGTTTTTATAAAATAAATACACATCTTGATCAACTATAGAGACCACAGCATAGGCTGTGGTTTTTTGGTTGTAATAATAATGTATTGGCTATTTTGGTCACCATTTATCTCCAAAATAGACCACTGAGTGAAATTTTTTCATCGCCCACACGCTTATCAGTTGACATTGAAAGCGATTTGCGATTAATTAGAGAATGGCGTACTCATCCTTAAGTTTTGTATGGTAGGTCATTATTTAGCTTCCATTTGCTTCGGTAAGTGGCCCAACAAGTAGGTCATGGAAAATAGGATCATTATTTTATGAGTCAAACCCTACCCAAACTCAGTCATCACCTCGTCGATGATGCTCAATATAATTTACTACGTTCGGTAGGTTATCTCACTGCTGCTGAGCGCCGTGATATTGTTGATGCTTGTGAGTTCGGAGATATTGCGCACATTAAAGACAAGCGCAAATCAGGGGAACCTTATATCACGCATCCAATCGCTGTCGCTGAGATACTAGCGGGCTTTCGCTTAGATCGAGATACCATCATTGCAGCAATCCTGCATGATACGGTCGAAGACACCGAAGTTAGTGATGAGCAAATCAAGCAGCGTTATGGTGAAACTGTATCAAGATTGGTCGATGGTGTGACCAAGCTAAAGTCCTCTTCACATAACAAGCAGCAAAATAAAGCGGCCACCTTTCATAAGATTTTGACCGCCACTCTCGCTGATCCGCGTGTACTTATTATCAAGCTTGCTGACCGTCTACATAATATGTCTACGCTAGACGCGGTACGTCCTGAGAAGCAGCGCACCACAGCTCAAGAAACCTTGGATTTTTATGTGCCATTTGCACGATTAATGGGTCTGAATGATATTGCTGACTATATCGAAGTATTGTGTTATCGCAATTTAGACTCTGATATGTACAACAAGCTGTCTGATAAACTGTTACAACATGGGCTTGGACGAAACTTTCAAAGAGAGTCGATTCATCGTTATTTGAGTATCGTGCTAAACAACTTGGATCTCAATGGTCTGGTCAAAGTCTTAGACAATCGTGTGGTCATATATCGTCAGTTTTTCCGCAATCGCGGTGAGATTAACGCGCTACTGCGTCACTACGCGTTTGAAATCGTCCTTGATAATATCGAAGCCTGTGACAAACTGGCCTATTATCTAATCAAAAAATATCAGATTGATGATACCCATATTGCGGATAATATTCGTCGTCCGCTACCAGGCGGTAACCAGTCCCTCACCCTCATCTATGAGCGTGACAACGACGTGGTAAAAGTCACTATATTGACTAAGCAAATGCAAAGCGCTGCGAGACTTGGTGTCATCGGGGCAGAGCACGCATCTGATGTGAGTCAATCGGTCATCCAAGCATCTTTGCGTAACATGAAAGATTTGGTCGACGAAGACAATCTGAATGAAAACAGTCCTGATTTCTCAGCAGCAGTCTCTACCATTAATGAGCTGATGGATTATCTGCACTCTAGTAAAATCATTTGCTACAGTCCTCAAGGGCGTGCTTACGAGCTTCCACAGGGTGCAACGGCGCTAGATTTTGCCTACGCGGTCGGGCCTATGATTGGTAACGTTGCCGTTGGTGCAAATATCGATGGTAAAGCTGCAAAGCTCGGCACCGTGGTAAAAAATGGACAGTCCGTTGAGATAGAAGTAAACAGCCACTCAGAACCAAAAGCGGAGTGGTTAGGATTTGTAGTGACTAACAAAGCCCGTGAAGAAATTTTACGTTGGTTCAAAGATTTATCTGTCGCTGACAAACAACACCATGGTAGACAGGCATTGGATCGTGCGCTCCGAACGCATCAGAAAAGTTTTGATGACTTGACAGATGCTGATTGGAAAGACCTGACTGAATGGCGCGGTCTGACAGAAAAAGATGCGTTATTTGAACAAATAAGCTCAGGTATGCTACTTCCTCAGCTAGTCGTGACACGTTTGTTTAGCGATGAACTGAGCGATCTACAGGCAAAAGTACATAGCGATGATATGACCCAACCGCAACAGCTGATTGCAAATGCTGCTGGCGTCGAGCTTGATTTTGCCAACTGTTGTCATCCGATATATGGCGACCCTATCGTAGGGCATTTATCACGTCATGGTTTGGTCGTTCATCGTCATAAATGTTTTTCACTGGATGATATCCGTAAGGACAATCCTT
The DNA here is from genome assembly GCF_022129405.1 of Psychrobacter sp. Ps2. Classification (NCBI taxonomy): domain Bacteria; kingdom Pseudomonadati; phylum Pseudomonadota; class Gammaproteobacteria; order Moraxellales; family Moraxellaceae; genus Psychrobacter; species Psychrobacter sp. Ps2. The sequence continues at coordinate 52,108 of NZ_JADQAM010000034.1, forward strand.
ATCAGGTGATCCAATTACGTTGGCGCAATGACAATGCGGTCAAACAAGGTGACATCGGCGAGCATGACCTGAAAAACAGCGGCAAGATTCGTTTTCCTGCTTATTTGAAGCTCTCTATTGCGCTTAGTGATGAGCAAATCAGTGAAGTTATCTATCACTTGCGCCAGCTGCATATGGGGGTTGAGACCGTTGACGTGCGTAATAGTGATACTATCATCCATATCATCGTACGCAGTCGCAATCACTTGGCTCAAGGCATTCGTGAGCTGCGTTCATTACTCGGCTTCCCTAACATCATACGGCTATATCAATTATAATAACCCTGCCTGTCTAGCAAACTCTTTGTCTAGTCAGATTTGAACGCATCGCGCTGAGGTTTTGACAACCTCTAAAACAATAATAGGCACTGTTGCTTGTCAGTGAGCAACAGACCAACCAATAAAATACGAAAAGGACATAATATGACTCGTCAAACGATCCAAACAGATAAAGCTCCCGCAGCTGTAGGCACTTACTCACAAGCCGTAAAAGTTGGCAACACCGTTTATATTTCAGGTCAGCTTGGTTTTGACCCTGAAACCATGGAATTAAGAGAAGGTTTTAAAGCACAGGCTGAGCAAGTGTTCGAAAACATTAAAGCGATCTGTGAAGCGGCTGGTGGTAGTATCAATGACGTGGTTAAGTTTAATGTGTCTTTGACTGATTTAAGTGACTTTGCGGTTTTAAACGAAGTATTTGTGTCGAACTTAAACGAGCCATATCCTGCTCGTGCTGCAGTACAAGTCGCAGCCCTACCTAAAGGTGGCGTGGTCGAAATCGAATCTATCTTATATATTGACCAAAACTGATAGTAATTTTTGTTTATATAGTTCTATTATTTAGATAATCCTATAACAGTCAATCCATCATAAGCTTAGCATCATGCTAAGCTTATTGGTCTCTGCCTCTTTTTCTTTATTTCACATCAATATTAATCTGATAAGACTGCGAAGCCGTTTATGTTGGTACAAGTTGCGCTGCCCGTACCCCTTTATCGGGTGTTTGACTATAGATTACCAGCTGATATGCTTGCTTTGCCAAACAGTGCGATACCGCAAATCGGCAGCCGTGTTGAGGTTTCATTTGGTCGTCAGACTCTGATTGGTATTGTGATTGCTCATATTTCACAAGACGATAGCAGCGTACCTGTTAACAAGATCAAACCCATCAATAAATGTCTAGATGCTGAGCCTATTTTGGACTCGGACATGCTCAAGCTGGCCTACTGGCTGGCGCGCTATTACCACTATCCACTTGGCGACGTGTTAGCAGTTATCTTGCCAAGCCTTGTCCGTCAAGGCAAACCATTAGACTTGCTGATTACCCATTGGCGCATTTTGCCTCATATCACTGATGATGATTTTCGAGCCAATGCCAAGAAACAAAAGCAGCAGTTCGACATGCTAAAGCTACATGGTCAGCATGGCGCAAGTGAAGATGTATTGCTACTAGAAGGGATGCAACGAGCCTTTTTAAAGACGCTAGAAGATAAAGGGTTAGTCGAGCGCTATATTCAGCCAAAACAAGCGCCTACTCCAGTTAAACTGGCAAAAATGCCACTTGATCTCAATGATGAGCAGAAACTTGCTGTCGACGCTATTATTGCTGCACACGAATCTGATACTTATACTGGTTTTCTGCTCAACGGTATTACTGGGAGTGGTAAAACCGAAGTCTATCTGCAAGCGATGCAAGCTGTACTAGAGGCTGGCAAACAGGTGTTGATTTTGGTACCAGAGATTGGACTAACACCGCAAACGCGGGCAAGATTTGCCAGTCGGTTCGCAGCCCACATTGTGCTATTACACTCTGGCATGACTGATACCCATCGCTTGCAAGGTTGGCAAGACTGCCGCACGGGTCATGCACAAATCGTGATCGGTACACGTTCGGCTGTGCTATATCCTTTCGCAGACTTAGGCCTGATTGTCGTTGACGAAGCGCATGATGGCTCGTACAAGCAACAAGACACATTGCGTTATCATGCCGCTGATGTCGCTCTCTATCGAGGTTTGCAGTACAAAATCCCTGTCATACTCGGCACTGCCACACCTTCTCTTGAGCATTTAAAACTGGTCGATGATGGCAAGCTATCAGAATACCAACTGCTTACTCGTCCAGGTAATGCCAAGCCTGCAACCATGCAACTGATCGATGCTCGCTTGCAAAGCACCCATCAACAAGCCCAAGATGACGGTGCGCGCTATGATACAGGGCTGACGGATGCCATGATCGGGGCGATACGGCAAACGCTAGAAGCTGGTGATCAAGTACTAATATTTTTGAACCGTCGTGGCTATGCGCCTGTTCTATTGTGCGAGGCTTGTGGCTGGCAAGCAGATTGTCCACGCTGTGACGCTCATCTGACCGTTCACTATAATAGCCAAGCCCAGCGAAACAATTATTCAAGCAACTCTTACTTAAAATGCCATCATTGCGATTGGCAAGCCTATATCCCTACCGTATGCCCTGATTGTGGCAGTCAGAACCTAGACGCCAAAGGTATGGGAACGACAAGGCTCAGCGAGAATCTACACGCAATCTTTGCCAATCCTCAAACCAGCAAAGAGCTCTATCCGATTATTCAAATAGACCGTGATACCACAAGACGCAAAGACAGCTGGGAAAATATTTATGAGCAAATCAATAAAGGCAACCCTGCCATATTGGTCGGCACACAGATGGTTGCTAAAGGTCATCACTTCCCCAATGTCACGCTGGTTTGCTTACCCAATGCCGATCGTGGATTTCTGTCAGCAGATTTTCGCTCACCAGAGCATACCGCACAGCTCATGATTCAGGTGGCAGGCCGTGCTGGTCGAGGTGACAAAGCTGGCCGCGTATTGATTCAAACGTTGCAACCTGATAACGAGTTACTATTGAAACTGGTCAAAGACGGCTACTTGTCATTTGCACGCGAGCTACTGCAAGAGCGTCAAATGATGGGCTTACCTCCTCATCGACATGCTGCATTGATACGCTGTGAAGGCAAAACATTGGCAGCCACTACTCAAGCGCTCAAGGATGCTATCGCGCATTTGCCGAATGCTCATAACCTCGCTGTTCTCGGTCCTATTGATGCGCCCATGAGTAAAAAGAACAGCCGCTACCATGCACAGCTTTTGCTACTGGCCAAAGACCGTCGTCAATTGCACCATGTGTTGGGACAGTGGTGGCAGCCAGTGCTTGCCCTACCAAGCGCTAAATACCTTAAGCTTACTTTGGACATTGATCCTGTCGGTTGGTAGTTCTCACGCAGCTCTCAACAAATGGGTGCATATCTTTCTACTCATCTCCTCATCATGTTTACTTCGTCGTTACAGCTTCTCATGCTTGGCTATGTTAAATTTATAACTATCAAATGATATGCGATCAAGGCTCTATGCCTACTCTACCCATAGCAAGCATCACTTATCAGTAAACGTCACTTATCAGTAAACATCATCTATCGAACGCAACTATCAGCGAATTTGAGTATTATTATGAATTCAAATAATCCAAACTCTGACGAGCACAATCATAGCCAACAGCATGATAATACGAATGTGCCTAAGTACGTTCGCGAAGATGAAGAAAATAACTACACTCAAGAAAACCAAGGCCATCACGATCATGATGAGCATCTAGAGCAGACAACTACAGCACGAGATACCAAGGGCTATCAGCGTACGTTGCTGTTCAGCTTTATTATCATTACCGGTTATATGTTTATCGAAGCCATTGGTGGCTGGCTTACCGGTAGTTTGGCCTTGCTGTCCGATGCAGGGCATATGTTAAGCGATGCGATAGCGCTTGGCGCCACTTTGGTCGCATTTAAAATCGGCGAAAAAGCGGCCACTCACCAGAAAACCTTCGGCTACAAGCGCTTTGAGATATTAGTTGCTACGGTAAATGGCGCGACACTTGTCATAATTGCTTTGATGATTTTTTATGAAGCGATTAAACGCTTTAACTCACCGCCAGAAATTGCGACCCAAGGCATGCTTATCGTGGCGACTATCGGTATGCTGATCAATATTTTGGTCGCTTGGCTAATGCATCGAGGTAGTCAAGGTGGCGAGCCACACAGCCATAATCATGGTACGGATGATGCCAAGGTCGCAGAGCAGAAACCTTATAATGCAGAACCCGTTAACCTCAATATGCAAAGCGCCTATTTGCACGTATTGAGCGATTTATTAGGGTCAGTGGCTGCGATTATCGCTGCGCTACTTATGATGGGTTTTGGTTGGGTATGGGCAGACGCGGTGGCATCAGTAATCGTTGCCGTACTTATTTTAATCAGTGGCTACCGCGTCGTACGTGATTCTGTACATATATTGATGGAAGGAACGCCTGCCAATATATCGCTCGTCGATGTGGAGCAAAAATTACTCGAAGACTCTAAAGTACAAACAGTACATGACCTACATGTCTGGAGTATTACTAGCGGTCTCAATGCACTCTCTTGTCACGTGGTGGTCGATGGTGAAATGAGTATCCATGAATCAAATATTCTAATTGCCAGTCTCGAGCAAAGACTGCTAGAGATTGGTATTCACCATGCTACTATTCAGGTCGAAAGCTCGTCTCATCCGCAGAATAACTCACATAGCGATGCATTGGTCTGTGATATTTCGGGACATCTACCTGATGGTAATAGTCATATTGGTCATAATCATTAACGATACATTTTCAGCTAAGTGATTGAATAAAGAAGTCAATAACTTGAAACACGACCTAGAAAATACAAGTATAGGCATCTGATACTGGTTCATACTAAAAGTTACGTAGAATTAGAACTAGAATCTAGATCACATTAAGACAGTCGTGATTTGCGACAAACTTTTGCTTTATTCCATTCAAAAAACTTAAGTTCAAATCGGCTTATGTGGTTATAATAACTATTATAAAGTTTTGTTTAGCACCCCAGTTAATTTTTATAATCATACTTTTTGGTATTTTCACTCTATCTATTGATGATACAACACTATGTCTAGACGCTCAGCACCCTTTGTCGCCCCAGACTATATCGATGATCCTGCATCAAAAGATGGCAAAAAACACGCCAAAGTTTTGTTATCAACGCTGCAAGAAGACATTGCAAACTTTCGTAATGAACAGTTTCCACCTGATATTTTGCGCCAAATTCGTGATATGCCTATTTATGAAGGCAACTTAGCCGAAATCCAAACCTATCAACAACGTTGGCAAAATCTGCTTGAGCGGGCAAAGGATTTTTATCCAGCGGCCAATATGCCACCTGACTATCTACCGCTCCCTGCCAGCCTTGAGATACCGCAATTCATCTATCACGTTCAGCGTCTACACTTGACTAAGACGCGCGCTAAAGAATCTAAAAGCTTTGGGTCAGTAGGTGCTCTGACCGATAAGTGTGGTCAATATACGGATGATGAAATTGAGCGCATGACAGTGGTGCTAGATAACGATGACGAAGCGCGACTGGTAGCGCACCGTGAGTTTATCGATCTGCGTGCTTATGTTTTTTGCCGCGATAGTAAGGGCGAGATGCTAGAGCCTGAGCGGGTGCGTTTTTATCGTACGGGTCTTATTGTACATGCCCTGCCTGACTTTAAGATTGTTGATAGTCGCCAGACACCGCGTAAACGCCGCAACGATGCTTATAATAATCCGCTTGCAGACAATGGTGTGTGGAAAATTTATCGCAAAAAATAATAGATATTAGCGCGATATCGTTTTAGTCATACTGATTTTAGTCACGTCCATTTTATATTGTGTATTTTATTCAAATTTTTAAGGAGCCCAGATGTTTGCTGCCGCCGCCGGCTCACCAAATCTCATGTTGCAAGCCACTATCTTTTTGGGAGCAGCATTGCTCTTTGTCCCTCTCGGTAAACGCTTCGGCATTGCAACGGTTTTAGGCTACCTTATCACTGGACTCATATTGGGCCCAAGTGGCTTGGATGTGGCAGGCGACGCTGAAAGTCTATTGCACTTTTCAGAGTTTGGCGTGGTCATGCTGCTTTTTATTATCGGGCTTGAGTTACAGCCTTCGCGGCTCTGGGCATTGCGCCGCTCTATATTTGTATTGGGCGGTTTGCAGGTCGGTTTGACTGGTACGCTACTGATGTGGCTCCTACACCAGTTTTTCTCCTTACAACTAGATACTGCCTTTATTGTTGGTTTTGGTTTAGCGCTATCTTCTACTGCGTTTGTACTACAGATACTGACTGAAAAACAGCAGCTTTCGAGCACGCACGGTCGAGAAGCCTTCACTATTTTATTATTCCAAGATATTGCGGTCATTCCATTGTTAGCAGTCATTCCGTTTTTATCAGGGGTGCGTGAGCAAAGCTACGATTTGATTTATTTTGGTAAAGTATTTGCTGTCTTTGCAGGTCTCATTTTTGCCAGCCGTTATGTGGTTCGACCATTCTTTAAATTTGTGGCTTCCAGTGGTGCATCAGAACTACTGACAGCGGTCGCCCTATTTATCGTGATGGGCGTATCTATCTTGATGGGCCAAATCGGTCTATCAATGGCGTTGGGTGCATTTTTGACAGGTGTGTTGTTAGCAGATTCTGAGTATCGTCACGAATTAGAAGCCAGTATCGAACCTTTTAAAGGATTGCTGTTAGGTCTGTTCTTTATGTCAGTCGGTATGCTTACCGACGTCAAACTCATTTTGGCAGAGCCCATCTTTATTATTGGCTGCGCACTCGCCTTGATGTTTATCAAGTTTGCAGTGATTGCAGGTATTGCCAAAGTATCGGGCAATCGCTGGCCAACCAGTATCAGATTGGGCGTAACCCTAGCTCAAGGTGGTGAGTTTGCCTTTGTCCTATTCAGTGTCGCCACTGCTCAAAACGTCTTACGTCCCGAGCTTGCCAATACTCTTAATCTTGTCGTTACCATCTCGATGGCGCTGACACCTCTGGCATTCTTGTTGTTAGAAAAGGTAGGTGAGCCGTTATTTGCCAAGAGCAAGCCGAGCCGCGAATACGATACCATTCCCGATCATGAGCATCAGGTCATTATTGCAGGCTTTGGCCGCGTTGGTCAGATTATTGGCCGTGTACTGCGCATGCATAATATCGAATTTACCGCTATCGAACGCTCTGCAAACCGAGTAGATTTTGTAAGAAAGTTCGGTAACCAAGTATATTATGGCGACCCAAAGAACCCTGAGATTTTAAGAGCGGCAGGTATTCAAAAAGCGCGTGTATTTATTCTTGCCATCGATGACTTAGAGCGCTCCATCACTACCGCTCAGTATCTTCGTAAGAATTACCCTGAACTGATTGTATTGGCAAGAGCACGCGACCGTCAGCACTATTATCGTTTGCGTGAAGTTGGCGTGCGGCACATTTGGCGTGAGACTTATTTGTCGTCTTTGGACATGTCACGCGAATCACTACAGTTATTAGGTATCTCACCAGAAAAAGCGCGTGAGACAGTGCAAACATTCCGTGATTATGATGATGATTTGATTGAACGTCAGCAAGCCATTTATGATGATGAAGCCAGCATGATTGAGTCGGAGCAGTCAGCGATGGCAGAGCTTGAAAGCCTGTTTGATGAAGACATTGGCAAAGCACGTAAGATGGATTTGACTGATTTTTACGAGGCATTAAAGAGCCAAGCAACACCAGTTGATGAAAAGAATGATATTGCAATGGACTCCAAACACTAGTAAATGCTAGCACATACTAGATAGATACAGCCCCTAATCAGCCATGCAGTTTTTAGGGGCTTGTTTTTTATTCAGTGAGCTGGTGCAATTCCAGTTATCACTATCCGGTATATGATAAAAGACCAGCGTCTGCTCGTTTAAATAGCGTATTGGAAACGTCACGTTCTGAATCGTTGCCACTACCGCACAGTCAGTTTCTGTCACGCCAGCAGCCTGAGTATCGACATGCATGCGTATTTGCTGCTGCTCGGTACTCAGGGGCAGATTTACTGGGCACTGCCCTGTCTGTTGATAAATCAACGCCACTCGATTTTGGGCATTCTTTGCAATATCATAAGCATCAAACAACACTTCGTTTGCTTTTGGCTTGGCAATAATCGGTAAAAACTGCACCTTAATCACCAATAGCGAAAACGCAAAAAAACCAAACCCTAATGCTAGTCCAAATAAGCTAACACCACCTTCTCTTTGCAGATGTGCCTTCTGTGCTGCCTCATCTCGCGGATGGTCATTTATCGCATCAGCGATCTCACGCCTTGCCATTCGGTAGTAATACGCATCTGTCCAGCGTGCCACCATAAACGACCAAAATAGCCAAATAACAGCGGCAATACCGATACGTGTTGCCATCTGATAAGCATCTGGTACATAGGACATCGCTACAAACTCAAAGGCGACTAGCACCAACGCGACATTAAGCTGAATAAAAGACCACCCTGCGACACTATAGACAATCGCATCCATATAGCGCTTGCGATATAGCAACCAAGGAAAAGTGATAAAAAACGCAGCCCAATGCCATTTTGGCGACAGATAACCTTGCTGATCAAACTGCTCAAAACGTTTAAGGTAATAACGCTGGGTACGGTTACCGATGAACCACTTGTCTAACTGCTTACGTTTAGCAGGTGTTAACGACTCTTGATAAAATGGTGGCGGTGAATCGGTCTCGATAAATAACATGGCAACACGCTCTACTTGCTGACTCTTAGAAAAAGCATTTGAAAAATACCATTATATGATAACGCCAAAACCAATGTGTAACATAGAGAAACCACAGCACCGACCAGCAAATACGCGAAAATAGGATTGTCCGTTCACAGTTGTATGGATTTGACTTATAATAAGCAAACATCACCCACCTAATTAAGCCTTACGAATCCTATGAGTCAACATTCTGATATCAATGACAACGTCAATAGTACCGATACTACTGATGAGCAAACCCCTAATAGCACAAGCGAGCCTATCGATATCGATAACAGCACTAGCCAAGAGATAGAACCGACTTCTGACAAACATATCCGCATCGTCAATACGTTTATGAAGCGCCGTACGCATATGAACAAAAACGCTGAGCTTGCATTAACTGCTCCAGAGTTTTCTGAGTATTTGGTCAATAACAGTTTTGGTGATGGCGATCTTACCGGTATTGACAACTTACGTACGTTATTTGCTGATAGCCCTAACGGTCCAGATGCGCCGCTTACGGTAGAGATTGGTTTTGGCTTGGGTGATTCATTTATTGAAATGGCGGCCGCTGACCCTACTCGTAACTTTGTCGGTGTAGAAGTGCATGAGCCTGGTATTGGTAAATGTGCGTATATGGCTGGCACCCAAAATTTGAGCAACGTAAAAATCATCAACGGTGATGCTATTCAATTGCTCAAGCAGCTACCAGAAAACCATATCGACCGTATTCAGCTATACTTCCCTGACCCATGGCAAAAGAAGCGTCACTATAAGCGTCGTTTTGTCAGTCCTGAACGTATGACCATCGTTACGCGCAGCTTAAAACAAGGCGGCTGGTTCCATACAGCAACTGACTGGGAGCATTATGCATTTTGGATGGTTGAAGTATTAGATGGTTTCGCTGGATTGACCAACAAAGCAGGTAAAGGTAATTTCACTGAGCGTCCTGACTTTCGTCCAATGACCAAGTTTGAGCGTCGTGGCCTCGATCGTGGGCATGGCGTCTGGGATTTGATCTATATCAAAGACTGATTAATACAGCTCTACTTTTAAGTGTTTTGACAAAGCGGCTATCTGATGTAGCCGCTTTTTTGTGGCCTTCTATAGGCTATAGAAAATATCTCTAAAAATACTAGACATTCTATGCATAACTATGTCTACTGACATCTTAGGTGTATATCTTGAGTCATACTCCTGACTTTTAATGCCTATAGTATGACTATGCATAAAAAAAGATAAATTTATAATTTGTGAAACATAGCGCTCATAGCGTTGTTTGTAGACAAAACTGCTTCTTTAAAGTGATTAGAAAAAAAATATAGAATCCGTTCCTAGCACTAATAATCTACGTAAACTTATGTATTATAAGGCTTTACAGAGTTCTCCCCATAAGCTGTGGATAACCCTGTGCATAAGTCACTACTTGACAACTTTATAGCTAAGCAACTTAAAGGATAAGGTAAAATCGTTCATTTTTTGTACAATTTATAAAACCTTTAAAATCAAATACTTATATTAAATTCACACACATAAAAAATTATTTTAAATAATTTTTAAAATAATTTAATTCTTCATAATGTTTCACAATTAGCAAAAATAAGCCTTTTATTTGTTGTGGACAACTCCTAAATCTATTGACAAGCATAGTCATTATCAGGTTCAAAACAACAGCGACCTATCGCATCATTTCTATAGATTTTCAGCGTCATACCATACGACAGATAGTGTCGTCTAGCATCCCTCAACGCTCATTATAGTGCTTTGCTTTTGTTATAATTACCTTATCAAATCAACAGCGTTAAGAAGTTGAGTCGAGTAATTAGCACGCCAAGTCTGACTTAAAAACAACGATAACGACAGTGTATTACGGACTTATTTTTACTTCTTTCGCTATTTAATTTTACTGTATAGTAGAACGATACATTCGATACTACTACCTATACCAGTCACGTGACAACCTATTTTTTGATAAAACAGCCAGACAATAATTGCCGACTTCATAACAGTCAGTATGCGTTTGCCAAAGGTTTTAACAGTACCAATATTTTATTTATAGCATCAACTTAACTACCGAAAACAAGGAATCCAATATGGACGACAATAAAGCCAAAGCCCTCAAAGCGGCATTAGGTCAAATCGAAAAGCAATTTGGTAAAAACACCATCATGCATCTAGGCGATGACTCGGCCATTATGGATGTCGACGTGGTCTCTACAGGCTCTCTAGGATTAGACATTGCGCTTGGCATTGGCGGTCTACCAAAAGGTCGTATTGTTGAAATTTACGGCCCAGAAAGCTCAGGTAAAACGACGATGACCCTGCAAGCTATTGCAGAATGTCAAAAGCAAGGCGGTACCTGTGCCTTTATCGATGCTGAGCATGCGCTTGACCCTGTCTATGCACGCAAGCTTGGGGTAAATACTGATGACTTATTGCTCTCGCAGCCTGACAATGGCGAGCAAGCACTTGAAATCACCGATATGTTGGTACGCTCAGGCGCGATCGACATGATTGTAATTGACTCAGTAGCCGCCTTGACGCCACGTGCCGAGATTGAAGGTGAAATGGGCGACTCACACATGGGTCTACAAGCGCGTCTGATGAGCCAAGCCCTACGTAAAATCACTGGTAACGCCAAACGCTCTAACTGTATGGTGGTGTTTATTAACCAAATCCGTATGAAAATCGGTGTTATGTTCGGTAGCCCTGAGACTACGACTGGTGGTAACGCGCTGAAATTCTACGCCTCTGTACGTATGGATATCCGCCGTATTGGTGCGGTCAAAAACGGTGATGAAATCATCGGTAACCAGACCCGTGTCAAAGTCATTAAAAATAAAATGGCACCACCTTTCCGCCAAGCTGAGTTTGAAATTACTTACGGTGAAGGTACGAACCACTTAGCCGAAGTCATTGACTTAGGTGTAGAGATTGGAGCCGTTGGCAAAGCAGGATCTTGGTACAGCTATGGCGACGAAAAAATCGGTCAAGGTAAAGCCAACTCTGTGCTTTTCTTAAAAGAGAACCCTGCCATTGCTCAAGAAATCGAAGACAAGATTCGTGACGAAAAGCTTGGTACAAAGAAAAATAGCAAAGCCTCAGAAACTGAAGAAGCAGAACAGGCTTCTGAACCTGTACAATAATGGTTTAACGATTAACCGTTGTCAGTCACTATGATTCATTATGAAAATTAAAACCTTAGCTGAAATTCTAGCTGAGTCGGGTGCCGACTCAGCTAGTTCTGTTGATAGCAAATTAAAAAAACCGTCCAAGAATTCTCATACGAAAGAGTCTAAAAAACCAGAGAAATACAGTAAACGGACTATCCGTTCAAGTAAAGATGATTCAGTCACGAATGACGCTACTATTGATACAGCGTTTTTTGAAGACTCCTCTCTTAAGTCAAAGAAAACTTCTAAATCTAAAAAACGTAAAAAGCGTTTTCATCCAGCGGCCAATTTTACCGCTGAGCCTAGTGACGCCCCTACATATCAACCACCTGAAGCACAAACCATCAAAGAGATGCTGGCAGAAGTCAAACTCGACATTCATAATGACGAAATCAGTGATGGTTTGACAACTGGTTCTAGTGATAGCACTGAGCCACTATCCAAAAACTCAGAAAATGAAGCTGAGCTTTTTGCTATCAATGTTAGTGAAACAGACAGCCAAAACGATAACATACCAGCCGCGCTCAAAGCCTACTTACGAACCCCTGAACAAAAACAAGCAGAAATCGATGCGATTAAAGCTGAAAGTCGATTGCGTTGGCTCGCATTTTATTATTTATCACGCCGTGAATATGGTAAGGCTGAGCTAAAGCAAAAGCTGATCGACAAAGAGCAAGACCCAGAGAAAATTGACGCACTACTTGATGAGTTTGAAGAGAAAGGGTATCAGAGTGATTACCGCACTACCCTAATGCTGATACGTGAGAACATTCGCAAAGGCCGCGGACGTGGTCGGATCAAACAAGAATTCTATCGCAAGAAGATTGCTATGCCAGGTAACATCGATGAGCTAATCGATATGGCAAATACTGAGTCTGATGAATTTAGTGAGTTTGTAGATGATGATGCAGACAACCTAGTCGATGGTGTAGATTGGCTAAAACTGGCGGTGATAGCACGTACCAAAAAATACGGTAATGAGATACCAGTTGAGCAAAAGGAAAAAGCCAAGCAGCTACGATTTTTACAATATAGAGGGTTTAATACCGATATATGCTTTGCCGCGCTTAACTATACGCTAGACACGTTAGATGAGCGTTTTTAGCCAATACTCACCTATAAATTGACTAGGTAAAACAGTGTAGTCGATTCAATTTAAAAGTAGTACAAGGCAACTTAGTATAGATGTACATTAAATACTTCAAGCGAGGTTAGCGCGGTAATACTTTTATAGTGGAATGACTATAGATTTAGATGGCTTATTAATAATAACCAAGCACTTTCCACCAAATTAAACCAGCTCCTATCCAAATGACTAAGTTAACTACGCTCATAATCGCACCAATACCCCACCACTCTTTCAACGTCACATAACCCGAGTTGAAAATTACAGGGGCCGTACCAGTCGCATAATGGGTCAACGTCATCATGATGTTACCCGCTGCAGCTAAGATTAAAGCATATAACATTGGCGGCGCGCCTAATGTCAGGCCAACCGCATAAAATGCTGCAAATAGTGCAGTAATATGGGCGGTAGTACTAGCGAAAAAATAGTGTATATATAAATAGACTAAGGTCAGAATTGTCACTGCACCTATCCAACCTACCCCAGTCGTTCCAATAAGAGACTCAATATTGCCCGCGAACCAGCTAATCAAACCAAGCTTGTTCAGATAGGCGGCCATCATAATCAGTGCACCGAACCAAACAATGGTGTCCCATGCAGACTTCTCTTTTAGAATGTCATCCCACGTCAATACACCACTCAATATCAATGTCGTCAAGCCAATAAAGGCGGTTGTGGTGGCATCAACGCTATACTGCTCACCCAAAATTAACGCAGGAATATTAGCCCACAATACCAACATAAGACCAAATACACCGAGCATTATTTTTTCATGGGTGCTGATCTGACCCATTTCGGTCAGATTATCTTTTGCGAAGTTTTTTGCATCAGGTGTTGCTTTGACATCAGGTGGATAGATCATATAAATAATTAATGGCATGACGATTAGACAAAGCATCCCAGGTATAAACATTGCTACTGCCCACGTTGTCCATGACAGCTGAATATCGCCACCTGTTGCTTTATTGACCAGCTCTACGACTAAAGGATTGGGAGCCGTAGCAGTGATAAACATACCAGAAGTAATAGGATTGGCGTGGTAATTCACCATCGCTAAATAGCGACCAATTTTGTTTTGAGTACCTTCCTCTGGTGTCGAGTGAAAGCTCTGCGCAATGGATTTCATAATAGGGTGAATAATACCACCACCACGCGCCGTATTAGAAGGTGTGATGGGTGCAACCATCAGCTCAGCAGCGGCCAAGGAATAAGCCACGCCAATGGTTTTTTTACCAAAGATAGAAATGAAATAATAAGCGATACGGCGACCCAGTCCTGTCTTGATCAACCCACGTGATATCATCACCGCAATACCAATGAGCCAAATCAAAGGGCTTGAATAGCTAGATAATGCATCGCTAATGGCTTGCTTCGGACTATCACTAGTTACGCCTGTCAACGCGACTAAAGTAACTGCAATAATTGCAATCGCGCCAATAGGTAGTGCTTTTCCTATAATGGCAACGATAGTAGCGATGAATAGTGCCAGCATATGCCACGCTTCTGGTGTGACACCCGTTGGTACTGGGATGACAAACCAAATTATCAAACCAACTAAAATAGCAATAGCCGCTTGAACAGGCTTAAATGGCATAAATAAAAATCCTTATAGAATCATTAGACGAGTAAATAGACAGAACATTTACCTTAAGATTTTTTACCTTAAGATTTTGAAGATGACACATGTTACTGCCATAACTGAAGTGATTGTCCTAGTTATTCTATAAGATTTATAGAATCCTTACGCCATTGTTTACTATTTTTAACATATCCATTTAGATTAAAAGATAAATTCATAATGAGTTTTCTGTTAAATACGGTACTCATTTACAAGTAATAAAAAAACAGCCCATCTAATGACGGGCTGTTTTCTGTTAGATTTTTATCAAGATAACTGGTTTTGTGAATAGAAACCTAACTTATAAAAGACTACTTAAAATTACCCAGACGACTAGATAGCTGGCTAATGATTTGATCTATCTCTTCATTGGCCTCAGACTCATTATCCAGATTGCCATTAGGGGTTAGCTGATTCATTACCTCAGGCAACAGCTCAGCAAGTCCCTGTCTTACTTCAGTTTCATTAGCACCAGTATGAGCGGCTACTTGCTGAATTTCGTTTTCATCAAATAAGCG
The DNA here is from genome assembly GCF_022129405.1 of Psychrobacter sp. Ps2. Taxonomy (NCBI): domain Bacteria; kingdom Pseudomonadati; phylum Pseudomonadota; class Gammaproteobacteria; order Moraxellales; family Moraxellaceae; genus Psychrobacter; species Psychrobacter sp. Ps2. The sequence goes on from NZ_JADQAM010000034.1 coordinate 67,205, forward strand.
GTTAATTTCGTCTGGATTTAAATTATCGTTTGCTTCGTTATTACTCATCCAAGAGCGTGCTTGACCTTCATAGCCCATGCCAGTGATTTTTGACAATGCCCCGCTCAAGCCACCATTACGTTTGATCCAGCTAAGTACCATAGGCATCAATGCTGCAACGAGCATACCTTTACCACCAAACCCACTATTAGTACGCTGACCACCTAATACACTACCTAAAATATCACCGAGTCCGCCAGCACCTGAGCTCATACCGCCGCGCTGACTACCGCCCGTGAGACCACCAATGATGTCATCTAAGCCAAAACCATTATCTGCTTGACGGCTATTTTGTTGAGGGCTATAACCACCTGCCTGACTGCCACCGCCCAGCACACTACCTAAAATATCACCTAATCCGCCCGTCTGCCGTGTTTCAGTACGTTGGTTAACTGGATTGCGCTGAGCGTCGTCTGGACTCATTGCACTACGTGCCACTTGGCTCACTAAATTCCCTAATAAGCTCATTATCTATTCCTCTTTTTATCGTATTGTTTAGTACAAAAATACTGCTAAAAATTGTGAAACCTCATATCTGCCTATATGTTCTTTAATAACGGGACAGCAAAATTACGAGTTTTATTTTCTATTTTTAATATAACAGATTTTAATATAACAAACCTATTTGTCCTTTGAGATAGCTATTTTGTTATGACGTGTAGAGATTTTTCATCGTAAAAGGAGAAGTCTAAGACCAGTAGATAACCAGTTATCTAGTATTACCCTTACTGGTATTGGCTAAAATATTTAACTGTCGCCATTGCTCGTGATTTACTTGGTCGCGAAATACAGTAGTCGAAAACGTTCTTTGATGAGGCTCAACGATATCGAACTCGACACTCATCGCCCACTGATAGCGATGTATATCGATTAACTCTGCTTGCCATAACTCATCGCCGCGTCCCGTTCGTATCAGTAATTGCCATTCTTTATCGACACGCTGACTGAGCGATGGCTGACTAATATGTAACAGTATCGGTCTCGATATAATCAGATAACCTGCGACCGCTGCTGAGACTATTAAGATCAGTAGATACTGCCATAAGGCCAAAGACGCAAACCATGCCAATATCATCATAACACTAGTCAAGCCTACATATAGCAGCGCGCGTAAATAACTGGCAGGCTTAATAGTTGTATCAATACGTAGCGAGGTTGCTGGCGTCATATAAGCGTACCATGGGAAACGTTAGATATTGTGCCGACCCATACCTTAAGAGCTAAACCAAGTCTTTGGTATGGCGCCATGTTTTTATCTTATTGACCAACGCCCAGATGTCGTCCTCTTCTGGACGATTTTGATTGGTAAAATAGTCTAGCAAGTCTGGGTCTTCATGAGTGAGCATTTCTGCAAATGTTGCTTGCTCAGTAGCATCTGCTGTCAGATACAACTCTTTGACATAAGGATCAATATAAAAATCCAATTCTTTTAATCCGCGGCGAGCTTGATAAATAATACGGCGCTGTTCGTTGGTTGGTTCTGGCTGAGTTGTACTTGTCATAGATTTACTCTTATTAATTGAGACAGTTTTATTGGTTTAGATAGTTTAAAAATAGACGTTAAACATAGCGTATAGAATATTTATAGTCTTGAAATCTCACTATGCATTTGGACATGTAGAATGAAATTAACAACGATATACTGACAGTTGACTCCATAAGGCCACTGCTTGCTGCATCATCGCCACATTATGCGTACGAATGATACTTGCGCCTTGTTGTAAGGCAAATAGCCCAGCTGCCGTTCCTGCCGAATCACGCTCTACCGCTTGCGTCGTACTCACAGCTTCAGCTCCACTTTTGGTCAATACTTCTGCCAAGAAACGCTTACGAGAAATGCCAAACATCATCGGCAGTCCTAATGTCTGCAAGCTACTCAGCTGACTTAATAGCTCGCAATGATGTTCATAGTTTTTGGCAAAACCAAAACCTGGGTCGATAATGATATTACTTTGTTTGACGCCGATGCTGACTACTTCGTTAATCCGGTCAATCAGCTCCGTATGCACCTCATCGATCACATCGTTATACTGTGCCAGATTATTCATTGTCGTTGGCTCACCGCGCATATGCATTAGCATCACAGGTATATCAAGCTTAGCCGCCAGCTCTGCCGCACCAGTACGTTTCAGTGCTCGTACATCGTTCCAAATGTCAGCACCTTCATTAAATGCTGCCTGCATGACTTCAGGGCTACTAGTATCAATCGATAACCAAATACTTTCACCACAGTGCTGACGAATGGCTCGAACCACCGGCACAACTCGTTGCATCTCCTCATCAGTTGCCACAGTTTGCGCATTTGGGCGAGTAGATTCACCACCGATATCGATAATAGTAGCGCCTTCACTTATCATCTGCTGACAATGAGCGACGGCCTTATCTACTGCATTAAACTGCCCACCGTCTGAAAATGAATCTGGCGTTACGTTCAGGATACCCATGATATGCGGTTGCGACAAATCTAAGGTTTTATCACGGCTAGACACTTGATAGTTGGGTAAAGATTGGAATAATGACATGAATAATCCATCACAAGTAAAATTTATAATGCAGCTTTAGTTATTGTTATCTACGCTTATGATACCAGTAAATCTTATGGGGTTCTAAATCCTTCATAAAATGATGACAATAAAAAAGCCCTCTATCATAAAGGGCTTTTTATAAAACATGAATACACTAGCACTTACATCGCTGGTAATGGTGGCGGTGTAGCACCCGTTGTTTTAACGTCGTTTTTCGATAAGTTTACTTCGTTATGCTGATAAACTCTTGGTGGACGCGGTTCTTCACCTGCTAAGATATCTTGCAGTTGGTCACGATCAATGGTTTCCCAGTTCATAAGTGCATCAACCATCGCATGCATTTTGTCTTGGTTGGCTTCAATCAATTCACGAGCGATATCATATTGCTCTTCTAACATACGACGCACTTCTTCATCGACCTTCTGCTGTGTGGCTTCTGAAATCGTACGTCCACCACCGCCGAAATATCCTTGCGAGTTGTCATCATCTTCGTACACCATAATACCAAGTGCATCAGACATCCCGTACTTCGTGACCATCGCACGTGCCATTTTAGTAGCACGCTCAAAATCGTTCGAAGCGCCCGTTGACATTTGATTGATAAACACTTCTTCGGCGATACGACCACCAAACAAAATAGCAATATCGCTCAACATTTTCGACTTGTACATACTGGTCTGATCATGCTCAGGCAACTGCCAAGTGACACCAAGGGCAAAGCCACGCGGCATAATAGTAACCTTATGCACAGGATCTGTACCTGGCAATAGCTCAGCTACTAACGCATGACCCGCTTCATGATATGCAGTGGCACGGCGCTCTTCTTCGCGGATTACCATTGATTTGCGTTCAGGACCCATATATAGCTTGTCTTTGGCATCTTCAAAGTCATTCATATCGACGCTGGTCTTGTTACGACGCGCGGCAAATAATGCAGCTTCGTTTACAAGGTTGGCAAGCTGTGCACCACTAAATCCAGGCGTACCACGAGCAAGAGAACTGGCATCTACACTGATCGTGTTTGGCAGCTTTTTCAAATGGACTTTTAGGATTTGTTCACGGCCTTTGATATCCGGCAAGCCTACTTGCACCTGACGGTCAAAACGACCTGGACGCAGTAATGCTTTATCAAGTACGTCAGCACGGTTAGTTGCGGCAATGACGATAACGCCTTCATTACCTTCAAAACCATCCATCTCAACCAATAGTTGGTTCAATGTCTGCTCGCGCTCATCATTACCGCCGCCCATACCGGAACCACGATGACGACCGACTGCATCAATCTCATCAATAAAAATGATACAAGGAGCGCTTTTCTTCGCCTGTTCGAACATATCACGGACACGTGATGCACCAACACCGACGAACATTTCAACAAAATCAGAACCTGAGATTGAGAAAAACGGCACTTTAGCTTCACCAGCAATAGCTCTCGCTAACAACGTTTTACCCGTACCTGGAGGACCTACCATCAAGATACCACGAGGAATCGTTGCACCCAATTTGGTAAATTTGTCTGGATCACGTAAGAACTCAACCACTTCAACAACTTCTTCTTTGGCTTCTTCACAACCGGCCACATCTTCGAAGTTAACATTGATTTGATCTTCAGTCAGCATTTTCGCTTTTGATTTACCAAAGCTCATTGGGCCGCCGCCTTTACCGCCAGCGCCGCCCTGCATGTTACGCATAAAGAATAAGAACAGACCAATAATCAATAGAATTGGGAAGCTGGCTATCAGTAGTTGCATTAGTACGCTTTGGCGCTTTGGTGCAGTTCCTTGAACTTCGACTTGGTTCTCACGTAGCATTGGCATGAGCTGGTCATCTGACACAGCTGGTCTAATGGTCTCAAAAGATGAGCCATTTTTCTTTTCGCCGGTGATCTGTTCGCCGTCGATCTCGACACTGGCTACTTGGTTTTCTGACACTGCGGTCACAAACTCAGAGTAGTTAAGGTTATCCGGCTCAGAAGATTGATCAAAGCCGCTAAACACCAGCACCAAAACGCCGATTACCACCAGCCACAATAAGGTATTTTTTACCATGTCGCTCACTAGTTATTCCCATCCCTTACTTATTGGTGTGTTTATTAAACACGTGACGTCTATAAACGTATTGCTCATTTTTAACGAATATCCCGATAATAAAAAGCTGCTAAATTAAACTTATATGATTTATAGGTAGCATAAAAATTGTTTTTATAAATAATCAGTATGAGATAAACATAGATATACGATCATTGAGCTTGTAAAACGCTTATTATCAGACGACTTTGCCTAAAACGTATGCTAAAAACAAAGGTAATATACCATGATATGTGGTGCTAACCCGCATAATTCAAGCAGGTTTCACGATTATTCCTTTAACAATTGACGCAGCTTTTATATCGCGATAATAACACTTTATGGTGATTTACCCTCACGCTTACAAGAGCAGCAACCTATTGATATTAAAACTATTTAATCGCTATCCAAAACATCTCTTTTGAGCGTGGTCGTGACGCACCTGGCTTTATACTACGAATCTTACTAAAATCCTGCTGCATCTGCTTGCGTAATTCTTGTGTACCCTCACCTTGAAACACTTTCATAATAAGTGCGCCACCTTCTGGTAAGGTTGCAAGCGCGAAGTCCACTGCCAGCTCGCATAAATACATCATACGTGGCTGATCGATAGCACTGTTTCCAGCGGTATTGGGTGCCATATCAGACAATACAACATCGACTTGTCTATCACCCACTTCTGCCATAATGGCGTCAAACACTTCAGCTTCACGAAAATCACCCTGAATAAAGGTCACATCAGGCAAGGTATCCATCGCCAAAATATCAGAGGCAATCAAGATACCATCATCACCTACCAATCGACCAGCGACTTGTGACCAGCTACCAGGCGCACTGCCCAAATCGACGACCGTCATGCCTTTTTTGATCAGGTTGGTTTTTTCATTAATCTCTAATAATTTATAAGCGGCACGGGCACGGTAGCCATCTTTTTGAGCTTTTTGTACATAGTGATCGTCAATATGCTCTTTCATCCAAGCACTGCTGCTCTTTGATAGTTTTTTGTTTTCGATACGCGTGGCCAAAATACCTGCTCCTATTGCTTTACTAAATCTAGCTGCTTTAATTGCGCTATCACTTACAAACTGATATTAATCCGTTGCAGATTATTCTAAATACAGTGTTAATCAGATTTCTTATTCATGGTTGGTTGCAAACTGACCAAATTCTATTGGTTAAATAACTGTTTTATAAGGCAGTAGCGTTTATAATGTACCAAACATTCAGTTTAACATTTTCGTCACGTAAAATCGTGCAAAATCCTGCTGATCTCATGCAAGATGGTCACAGATTATCTATAATGATCAATAACTGTTTTTGACAGTACCATTTTTATTTTTACCAACACTTAGGAATTCTATGCAACTCGATAACGCTACCATCAAACGTCTAAAAGGCATCGGTCACGAGCTAAAGCCTATCGTTATGATCGGCAACAAAGGTATTACCCCAACCATCACTGAAGAAATCGATCGCGCGCTAACAGATCATGAGCTTATCAAAGTGAAATTGCCTGCTGGTACAAAAGAAGAGCGTGACATCGTTGGCGCTGAACTTGCTAAAGCGGCTAATGCGTCTTTGGTTCACTCTATTGGTCGTATGGCATTATTACTACGCAAAAACCCAAATGCCAACCCAAAACTGTCTAACCTAGCACGTCACGCGCAGTAATATGTCATGATAGACTGGCATTAAGTGACTGGGTTTTATATTCACTTATATCATAGCCAAACGATAATGAAATACAAAGGCCGCGACGCTTATTGCTCGCGGCTTTTATGTTTTCCGATAGTCTCGGTTATATTTACCATATAGTATTAGTGCCCTTAATCAGTATACTTTCTCTTGTCACTATCACCTCTTTATTATTACCGTCGAGATGTACCCATAATGAAACAAGCTTTTAACCTCCGTCTAGCCACCGAGACGATAGCAAAAGACGCTCAGCAATTAGGCGTGTCTATAGAAGCGCTTGAGAATATCTCTATCAAAGTAAGTGCAGAGATCATCCAGCAACCAGCTTTGCAACTGGGGCTGACCTATCAAGTGATTCTGCCTAGCCAAACTTTAGCAAACCAACTCAATTGGCCAACATGGCAAAAAACCCAAGTAAATTTAACTGATTACCTATGGGAAGAAACCTGCCTTGAATGTTTTATTGCTGGCAGTGAGATTGCGGGCTGTAAGACTGATGCTGAAGATATCGTGGCACCTCACCAGACAGAACCGCACAAGATATCATTTCAGCAAACAACTGCTTATATAGAGATTAATGCGAGTCCTGATGGTCGTTACGCACTTTATCAATTTGTGAGCTATCGTAACCCTGCGGTACTACCGCCTGCACCGTTGTACGAGACTGATGGAACCACGCGCGTATCTATTGGTTGGAATAACCATAAGGATTTGACATCTTTAACAGTAGCAAGCCTACTATCTAGCACTTTAACGGCAGTGCAGACACCTGCTCATTATGAGCGCAGCTTTAGCCTACCTATAACGCAGCTACCGAATCAACAATACGCTATTGCAAACATGCTGATTGAACAAATACATCCTTGCGTCATCTTATGGTTTGGCAAAACTGATTTATACTTTGCCTCGGGCCATGCCTCCCCGCCTGATTTTCACAATCGCGACTATTGGCCAAAGTTTGAGCTTTGATTTGGTTGTATGAGCTGTACTCATTTAAATACAGCTATTCTTAGATATAATTATGGGGCTGTAGTAGATAAGCACTATGCTAGACTACTTTTATGAAGATAACCCGTTGTAAACTAAGTAAAAAAGCACA
>NZ_JADQAM010000045.1:0-70427 GCF_022129405.1 Psychrobacter sp. Ps2
AATGTCAGATTGAGTAGTCATTGCTTATTCTCCTGTTAATGGATTATAAGCAGTTACACAGTTTTTAGGAAACTCCCTGCTAATTCGTTGGTATCTCTAGTTTGTAATTCTTGTGGTACTTCTTGAGTTTGTTTATTCAAAGTAGATTGATGTATTTCTTTTAGTTTATCGTTTATCTTTACTCTACTTATTGTATTGAAGTCAAAAGAGTCGAGGTAACCAATAGTTGTTTGAATTGAGGAGTGCCCTAACATGAGCTGAATTTCGCGTAAAGTCACTCCACTGTCTAACATCTCACTAACAAAGGTTGGTCTAAATCTGCTTATTGTAAGAGTTAACGGCTCTCCTACATCATTCTTTAAGTTATATTTATCAACAAACTTAGATAGGCTATTATTTAAGGCTTTACTATTTTTTCCTTTATTTCCTAGTAGGGGAGATACTCTTCCATGACTTCTACGACCGTTTGATTTGTAAATAAACAACCTATCGCTGCATGTATCATTCTCTATGTCTTTTCGAATACCGCCAGTTAACTGCTTTAGTTCTTCGAAAATAAATTTTATCGACTTAGCTTGAGACGATGTGAGCCATGTCAGTTCTGTATTGAAAAGGTCGAGATGATACTCCTTATAGCCATCAGAGCGCTCTTTCCAATATCTAAGACAAGGTCGCGATGTTGCTGGATGAGATTCTAGATAATCGTTTACGTTGAGAGAAAGTAAAGAATCTGTATTTAAGCCTGTAATTTGAGCAAGCCTTAAGAGGTAGGGCGTTAGTATGTCCATATTTATCATTGGAGTAACACCCCATTCGTCATATATCTCGCTCAGTCCTTTGTCTGAACTGGCAGTAATGTTCAAGAAAGATTTCTCGATAGGGGATTCTGCTGTATGGTAATGGATTGGCTTACACCCCAAGGGGTTTTCAAACAGCCATCTCGCATTATCTAATGTAGAAAGGCCTCTTATTATACGACCTTTCTCATTCAAAGGATTTTTCCCTATACCAGTTTTTTTATAAGGTATGAGAGCTGCTCTAGATTAACACAATCCTTTTTCGATAGCATCTAATACCTGAATTCGCTCGTTCATTGTAAATGGCTTTTTCACGTCTGTTTCTCTACTTACAGCAAAGCCATTGATATCGAAAAAATTATATTCCAAATCCCGTACTTGGGTCAGCCTCCCCAGCGTTTTGCGTACTGAACTCAAAGCTGTATTCGCATGATGACTTGATATTTCTTTACTTATTATTTTTTTCTCTAAATATTTTCGATATCTAGATAGGAGATGCTCATCAAAAACTGTGACAATTTTTAAAGGTGAATTACCATATAGTTCAGATAAGAAATATATAAAGGAATTACTCGCAATTCTATAGTTACTCTTGCCTGATTCTGAAGAGACAGTTTTGCTAGTACAAGCAAACAGTTGCTCAACCTGAATAAACGGTTCTAGTTTTGAAGGAAAGAAGAAGTCATCAGCAGCATTTAACTCTCTGGCTGCCAGTCTATGAAAACGTTCTATCTGACTTTCACTATAGTTTTTTCTATTAACGTTCGCTTCACTTGTTCTTTCAGCAACGCTTTTATAATCTGGGTCAATAATTCCAAGTTTTTCAAGATCTTTGTGAATGAAGTCCCAAGCACTTCTAACAACATTAAATCTTAAAGAGGCTTTCGTTATAGGTAATTGTTCTGAAGACATTTTTCCTATCGAAATCTTATTACCAAAAATAGGTAAAGTATGCTTTTCTTTTTCAGATAACTGTCTGTACCAATTCAGTAGCTTCCTCCTGCTTTCGATGCCAGCAGCTTCATAGCTCCCATCTGGTATTACTAGAATCTCTTCTTTGATCATCTTCTCAATTACAGGATTCGTAAGGAACCTGTATTTTTGCGCAGTACAGTATGAGATACCTACAGCCCTTTGAATATATTGAACAGATACACCGAAACCTAAAGCACTATCAGACTTACTGGTTGGTACTTCCCACAGCGCTTCTGTATCTCTAACTGTTTTTGATACCCACTCTAAGATAGCAGATGCTTCGTCTCTAATAGGACGTTTTCTTGACTCGACTTTATTAAAACCGGCACTTATAATTCCCAGTCTACAGAGATCTTCATGAATCTCATCGATTGTTTTTGCTACCAATTCATATTGAGTTGCTAAAACATTCCAGTAGTCCTGCTCGTGTCCTATTGATTTGAAGCAAACGTTGTTTATAGATTTAGTCAAACGAGGAAGGTTTTTCTTATCACTAAAACTTAAATTGCTATACCAATATAATATTCTCTGTCGAGTTATATTTTCTCTACTAGAAGCTCCTTTTACGACAACCTTCATCTCAGCCATTTTCTCTATCAATGGAACGGTGAGGTGCTTTCGTCTATCAGCTTCATTGACCGTGATAGATGTCTCTTTCGCTAAAAATTTAGATGTGATATTGACGCCCCAAGGATCCTTGAAATGGCTGCTAAGTGGTAAGGATAAGAGTTGGTTTGGACTCTTTAATAAGCCCTCTACCCATGTACTTACCAATTGATCAGTGGCTATTCCGTCCTTTTTCATTTGATGTCCTTAATGCCAATTTTCAATTGTGTCTGTTCAGATAAGCGCCTCATCTTCTCAGCTCTAGTTAGTAAGTCCCCATTCTCATCACAAATAGTATTATAAATTTCCTGAGGAATGCTGGTATACATTTGGGTAGTACTGAGGTGGTTATGACCTAAGTTTTTTTGTACGATAACGAGCTGATCTAGGTAGTCGGATCCTAATTCATTTGATTGCAATATTGCATAGGCATTACCATGCCGTAGCTTGTGAGGAGAGATTATTCTATCGAGGCGACCTTTCTTTATTGCACGTTTGCTGATACGTTCAAGTAACTCGTTTATCGCTTTACGTGTATAAGGAGTACCTTTAGCATTAAAAAATGCTGGGGTTTCATCTGGATTTACATATTTGCGAGCATGTTTTTTGTAGAGCGGAGACGCATGATATTTCTGTATACGTTTAATGGTTGCCGAACTAACTAACGTCCATCGTGGTTTGATTTGATTTCCACGCCCCTTGCTACCTTTAATGGCTAAAGGTACGTAGTCTGCATGAATAGGTTGATCGGACTCTACTGAAATGAACTTTTCAGAGTTAAAGTTGACAGTATCTCTAAAATCTTTAAGAGTAACCCTGATCAACTCCGAACGCCTCACGCCAGAGTCATATAAAAACTGAAGTATTACTCGTTCTCGTTCTAATCGAGTAGATTGAATCAATATGAAAAGATCATCAAGAGTGCATGAAGTAATTGGTGTACGCTTTGGTAGTTTTGAAAAGTATCCATTACTATATGGATTATCCTCTCTAAGCGGCTGACGGTCTTCTGTGCGACTGCAGAGGAAATGGAGGAAAGCGTATATTGCTCCATCACGATTTCTAATAGTAGCTGAACTTCTATGTTCTTCAACACTTAAGAAGGTACAGTATTCCTGAATTACATACCCTGGGACTGTAATGAAGACCTCATCAGTTTCATCATCGCTATAGTCTGGACGACTACGGATATACTTTAAGAAGTAAGTTAGGTTTTTGCCATATGTATTTGCTGTTTCATGAGCAATCTTTTCGTGCTTGAATTGATATGATAGATACTCAGAGATAAGAGGGAGAATTTTACCACTATCATCAAATACACCAACCCCATTCACTTTGACTTTCTGATCCAGTAATAGGTCTGGTATTTCACTAATTAAATAAGATTTTGATAGGTCTAATTCTCTATTGGAACAAATCTTAATATCCATAATATAGGCCAAAGTAATACATAGATTAAATTGTATATCATATTATGCATTGACCTGATGTTCACTATAAGTATAGAGGAATGAGATGTTCCTAGGCTGCTAATAATTCATACTGTGAATTATCATTATAGGGGAATAATAGGAATAAGTCAGCCGAACGCTGATACAGCTGGCACGACAGCTTGTTGTCTGCGACAAAGAACTGAAATAATGTATGACATGGTGGTAGGGCTACTTGCTCTGCTTCACCTGGATTCCAGCCTGACACAATCAAGCGGCGCGAATTCGGATTGGTCTTTATCTGTTCAACGACCTGTGCGATTTGATCGACGCCATCAGCGTTATAACTGGCATCTTCATTTTTGGTCGCGCCATAGTTACGCCATTGATGCCCATAGATAGGACCCAAATCGCCAGCAGGTCTGTTAAAGCGCGCGGTCTGTTCTGCTGTCGCCCACTCATTCCAGATACGAACATTATTCTGTTGTAGATAGTCGACATGAGTGCTGCCACTCAAAAACCATAATAGCTCATAAGCGATAGATTTAAAGTGAACCTTTTTGGTCGTTAGCAGTGGAAAGCCATCTGCTAAGTCAAAGCGTAGCTGCGCGCCGAAATGGCTAAGCGTACCCGTACCAGTACGATCACCTTTTTCGGTGCCATTGTCGAGAACGTGGCGTAGCAAATCTAAATAGCCTTGCTCGTTATTACTTTGGATGCCATTGATCATAAAATGCTCTTTAGTTACTGCTGACAGCACATACAGGCTAGATGAATAGTCGATATATACACTGTCATTATTGAAAGTATTGCTAGGATAAGCGTTTTGATAGCATACCCTATTTTAAGTCATCAACCTTTATCACAAAAAGGTAGGCTTAATAAGCAGCTTGCTTACCCCAGTCGTAGATGCCGCGTTTATAGGCATAACCGATCAAGAACAGACCGATAATTATCATTGGGGCGCTTAGTATCTGACCTTTGGTCATCCAGCCTAGCAAGATGAATCCTTGGTCGATGTCTGGCTGGCGAAAAAACTCAATGATGAAACGGCTAAAGCCATAACCAAGCATAAAGACACCAGTCACTGCCATACGAGGACGGGGCTTTGATGAGTACCACCACAAGAATAGAAATAACAGCAGACCTTCTGCAAGGGCTTCATACAGTTGCGACGGGTGACGAGGCAACAGGTACTGGCCATTGACCTCAGTCATCAGGTCTTGTAGCGCAGGATTGGCTTGTAGCTGCTGCATATCAACGCTAGCGGCCTGCGGGAAGTAGGTCAACCAGTTATAGCCACCATCAGAGACGCGGCCCCATAGCTCGGCATTGATATAGTTACCAATACGTCCGAACAATAGACCAGTTGGCACACAGGGAACGACAAAATCGAGCACTTGGAAAGGTGTCTTTTTATATTTGCGGGCAAAATACAGCATACCCAACATGACACCAATCAGGCCACCATGGAATGACATACCGCCTTCCCAGACCTTGAACAGGTAGGCAGGGTTTTGGAGCAGTTCACCGAACTGATAAAACAATACATAGCCGACACGGCCACCTAATATCACACCAAGTGCGCCAAAAAACACTAGGTCAGAGACCATATCTGTCGTCCAGCCTTCACGCTTGGTACTGCGGTACCATGCCAGTCCGTAAGCGGCGGCAAATGCCAACAAATACATCAGCCCATACCAATGGACTTCGACAGGTCCAACTGCTAATGCTACAGGATCGTACTGAGGATGAATCATCATAAAGGCATCATAATATTGATAATAAAATGCTGACTATAATAGCAAATTTCGTTCGCTGGGCATACATAATTGCTCTAGTGCCAATCAGAGTGTATGAGTAATTTGATTCTTTGAGATGATACAGAATGTATAGGCTAAGAGTCAAAAAAGATAAGAAGTGAGGTGAAAAAAATGACTTTAATTAAGGAGTGTTTTCGTGATGATATGTAATCTTGGTAGCTATTAGCTTGAGATGAAAGTGCTATTTTTAGCATTATCGAGCGTTCACTACCAATTTGTATTATTACATCTATTATTAAAAGAAATTAGATGGCGACCAGATCTTGTACTTTGTTTTCGACCATCGTATCGCCTGCGCCTTGTGAGACTACCTTGCCGCGTGATAGTACCGTGTAATTGTCAGCAAGCTCTTCGGCAAACTCATAGAATTGCTCAACCAGTACAATGGCCATGTCACCTTTATCCGCTAGGTCACGCAGGACTCGGCCAATGTCTTTAATGATAGAGGGCTGAATACCTTCAGTTGGCTCGTCTAAAATTAACACAGTCGGTTCGGAGGCTAAGGCGCGTGCAATGGCAAGTTGCTGCTGCTGACCACCAGACAAATCACCGCCACGACGATGTTTCATCTCATCGAGTACGGGAAAAATATCATACAGATGCTTAGGTACGTGTTTGGCCTTACTGCGTGAAAACTTTGCCATACCAATTAATATGTTCTCTTCTACCGTCAGTGTCGAAAAAATATCGCGTCCTTGTGGTACATAAGCCAAACCTGCTCGGACACGTTGCTCTGGAGACATCTTGCTGATATCTTTATCATTGAGCAAAATCTCTCCTGATTTAATCGGTAGTATCCCCATCAGGCACTTAAGTAGCGTAGTTTTGCCCACGCCATTACGTCCAAGTACCACGCTGCATGCGCCTACAGGTGCTGTAAACGAGACATCTCGTAAAATATGACTGCCGCCGTAATACTGGTTGATATCGTTCACTTGTAACATGGCTGTCTCCTAAACTCTAAAACTTTTCTAATATTTCAAAGGGAATGTTCGTTTGGCTCGTCTAGATGATACGTTTAGCTATCGACCTAAGTAGGACTCAATCACTGCTTCATTGGCTTGCACTTCCGCTAACGTACCTTCGGCCAAAATCGCCCCTTGTGCCAATACTGTGACTTTTTCACTGATAGCATCGATAAAGGTCATGTCATGCTCAACTACTACTAAGGTATGATTCTTTTTAAGGCGTAGACACAGCTCAGCGGTATGTTCAGTTTCTGCATCAGTCATACCGGCCACAGGCTCATCAAGCAGAATTAGCTTGGGGCTTTGCATCAAAAGCATGCCAATCTCTAGCCATTGCTTTTGTCCATGTGAGAGCAAGCCAGCAGGTTTATTGATCTTATCGGTCAGGCGAATTTGTTGTAGGGTCGCGTCGAGGGTATCGCGAGTATCGGCATTGAGTTTGTTGAACAAGCTCTTGACCACACGTTTGTCTTTCGGCGCAGCAAGTAACAAATTATCCATCACCGTAAAGTTCTCAAAGACAGTAGGTTTTTGGAATTTACGTCCGATACCTGCTTCAGCGATTTGTTCGGTAGATAAGCTGGCAAGGTTGTGAGTCTGACCAAAAAACACGCTGCCTTCGGTAGGGCGGGTTTTACCTGTAATGACATCCATTAGTGTGGTTTTGCCAGCGCCATTTGGGCCGATGATACAGCGTAGCTCGCCTTCTTCGATATAGAGTGACAGATTGTTGAGTGCGCGAAACGAATCAAACCAAACGCTCACATCTTCTAAGTACAGAGCGATACCATGGCTAAAATCGACGCCTGATTTTTTTGGGTGACTGAGACCGTCACGTCCATCAGTATGATCATATTCGGATAGCGCTTTGGTCGATTGTTCAGTCGATGGTGATTTATTATTTAGCATTATTGTTTCTCCTTTTTGAATCGATCGAACAAGCCCATAATGCCATTGGGTAAAAACAACGTCACGACGACGAATAGCCCGCCTAATATCAATAGCCAAAATTCAGGGTAGGCGACCGTAAAGTAGGTTTTTACAGCGTTCACCACACCAGTTCCTAAGATCGCGCCAATTAAGCTTCCTCTACCACCAGTCGCTACCCAGACGGCTATCTCAATTGAGTTCACTGGGTTCATCTCACTCGGATTGATAATGCCGACTTGCGGCACATATAGCGCACCAGCGATACCAGCGATGACGGCGGATAATACCCAAGCGGATAGCTTGTACCACAACGTACGGTAACCTAAATACTGCAAGCGGTTTTCGCTGTCACGAATAGCACCGAGCACTCGACCATAAGGCTGATTCATTAAATGACGCAAACCCATATAAGAGACTAACAATGCTAAGGCCGTGACAAAGCACAGCATAGAGCGGGTAGAGGCAGCGGTAATGTCGTAGCCGAGAAGGGTAGTAAAACCAGTAAAGCCATTATTACCACCGAAGCCTGTCTCATTACGGAAGAACAGCAAGGCTGCTGCATAGACCATGGCTTGAGTGATGATAGAAAAGTACACCCCTTTGATTTTGGAGCGAAAGGCAAAGAAACCAAAGATAAAAGCAACTAAGCCAGGCACTAATACGACCAGTGCGACAGCCCACCAAAAATGCTGCGTGCCCGCCCAGTACCATGGCATTTCGGTCCAGCTCAAAAATCGCATAAAATCAGGAAGCGCATCGCCTGCTGTCTCACGTGTTAGGTACATGCCAAATGCATAACCACCCAAGGCAAAATACAAGCCATGTCCCAAGCTTAAGATACCGGCATAGCCCCAGACGAGATCTAGCGCCAAAGCCACCATCGCTAGTGCCATGATTTTGCCAATCAGGGTAATCCAGTAGGCTGAAAGGTGAAAGGCTGAAGTCTCCGGCATAAGGTGTAGCCAAGGTAATATAAGCAGTACGGCAAAACATAATCCAATTAAAAAAGCACTACGCGGTGTATCAGACAGTAATTTGGTCAGTATCATAGGAATCTCCTTATTCGACAAAGCGGCCTTTGAGTGCAAATAAACCTTGTGGCCGTTTCTGAATAAACAGAATCACAAGAACCAACAATACAATCTTAGCCAGTACTGCACCGATACCAATCTCAAGTACCGTACCGCTCACACCAAGTCCTAAGGCGGCCAATACTGCGCCCCATACTTGACCGACACCGCCGACGACGACGACCAAAAACGTATCAATGATATAGGTTTGTCCCAGATCAGGACCCACGTTGCCGACTTGGGCAAGGGCGCAGCCAGCCATACCAGCCAGTCCAGAGCCCAACCCAAATGCCATCATATCGATACGTGCAGAGGGGATACCGACAGCACGTGCCATTTGACGGTTTTGGGTAACGGCTCTTATAAACAATCCAAAGCGCGTTTTGTTGAGTAAGTACACCAGTAGTGCCACGACAATGACGGTAAAGCCAATAATGGCAATACGGTTATAAGGCAGTACGAGACTTGAGGACACCTGATATGCGCCGCTGAGCCACGCCACGTTACTGACTTCAACGTTCTGCGCACCAAAAATCATCCGTACCAACTGCATCAATATTAAGCTTACGCCAAAGGTAGCTAATAAGGTCTCTAGCTCACGACCATATAGTGGACGAATCACGATACGTTCAATAATCATACCGATGACAGCGCTGACTAAAAAAGCAGCTGGAATAGCAGCAAGCAAATACCAACCTGCCATATCTGGCATATAAGCTTGAAAGAAGTTTTGAACCATATAAGTGGTATACGCGCCAATCATGATTAGCTCACCGTGCGCCATATTAATCACGCCAAGCAAACCAAAGGTAATGGCGAGACCAAGCGCGGCGAGCAGTAAAATACTGGCGGTACTCATACCGGTGAAGATATGGCCCGTCCAGGTGCTGATTTCGATACGCCGTGACACGCTATCTCTTGCATCGATAAGTGCAGCTTTGAGCGAGGAATCTAAGCCATCAGCCGCGAGGGCAGACTCGATATCGACCAATACTTGTGGGTTATCACTATCAGTGAGTAGATTGACCGCTGCAATCTGAGTGGGCAGGTCGCCGTTTTTAAAATCAATACGAGCTTGTAGTGCCGTTAGTGCCTTTTTGACTTTAGCGCTATCCTCATTTGCCGCTGCTGTCGCAATAATGGCTGGATCTACTTGGTCAATATTGTCGGCCAAAATCTCTACAGCCTGTAGGCGCTGTGCTGGCTTGTCAGATGCTAGTTTTACCTTGGCTTGACCAAAGATGAGCGCTGAGCGTAGGGCATTGGTCAGGGTAATTTGTGATAAATCACTTGGCCAATCGTCAGTCTTTTTTTTATCAGGATAAGTAAACAGCTGGTCATCTTTATTCAGTAGATACGTTTGTCCACCATTGCCTTGATATAGCTCATCATTGGCAATAAATTCAACCAAACTATCTAAACTCTCAACGGATCCTGGCCAATCACTTAGCATAGCTTGACGCTTACTAAAATCACCTGCCACGAATTGTTGAATGGCATCACCTGAGCTTGTAGTTGCTGTTGAGGTATCCGAGGTGGCTTGAGTAGAAGTAGATACGTTCGCAGTCGTGACCAGTGATTGCTCACTATGAACGGTATTCGTATCGTGGTCATGTATCTGACCATTATGATCCGCATACGCTGTGGTGGTGAAAATTGTTATGCATAATGCCATCAATGCAAGTAATCGCAGAGGCGCATGAATTGAAAAACGAGCCGTATGCTGCATGACTTCACTGGCTGATGCTTGGGGGTTACTACCATTTTTGGACGATGTTTGCCCTACAAACGGGCGTAAAGTATGGTGCTGCATGTGCGGCTCCCTGTTTTTCACAGACAACAAACCTTTAGATTCTACCGCTTAGCGTTTTAAGCGATAGAAGAGTTGATAAGGTTTGGTGTTATTTAAAAGTTAAGAATAAGTGTGAAAAGTAGGCGTTAGGACGGTTATTGGTATCGTTTATCCATCCGCCTACTTTTCAGTTACTATATACGTGCTTTTCAGTACTGATTTATTTAGGGATAGCCTATTTAGGAATGTACTCGCTCCATGGCTGGGCTTGGATAACTTCTGGCGTTTTGAAAATCGTATCAAACTGTCCGTCGGCACGAATTTGACCAATCATGACAGGCTTCCATAGGTGATGGTTTTCTTCATCCATTTTTAATGTATAGCCAGAAGGTGCGTCGAACGTTTGTCCCGCCATGCTAATACGTACTTTATCGACATCAGTCGTACCGGCTTTTTCGACAGCTTGCTTCCACATGTTGATACCGACATAAGTCGCTTCCATTGGATCATTGGTCACGACTTTTTCAGCATTCGGTAGTTTTTGGTCCAATGCATACTGCTTATAGCGTTTGGTGAAGGCACTGTTGGTTGGGTTTTTGATCGACATAAAGTAGTTCCACGCCGCCAAATGCCCTTGTAGCAGACTGGTATCGATACCGCGTAGCTCTTCTTCACCGACAGAGAATGCCATGACTGGAATGTCTGACGCTTTGATACCTTGGTTCGCTAGTTCACGATAGAACGGAACGTTTGAATCGCCATTGATGGTCGAGATAACCGCGGTCTTTTTGCCCGTTGAGAACTTTTTAACGTTAGATACGATGGTTTGATAATTGCTGAAACCAAATGGCGTGTACTCTTCCATGATGTCTGCATCAGCCACGCCTTTTGATTTCAAAAATGCTTTTAAAATCTGGTTGGTGGTGCGTGGATAAACGTAATCAGTACCTAACAACACAAAGCGCTCTGCACCGCCGCCTTCTTCACTCATCAAGTACTCTACTGCCGGAATAGCTTGCTGATTTGGTGCCGCACCAGTATAAAAGATGTTTTCTGACTGCTCTTGTCCTTCGTACTGTACTGGATAGAACATCAACCCGTTCAACTCTTCAACTACAGGCAACACGGATTTGCGTGATACCGATGTCCAACCACCAAAGATGACATCTACTTTGTCTTGAGTGAGCAGCTGACGGGCTTTTTCGGCAAACAATGGCCAATCAGAAGCAGGGTCGACGACTACTGGTTCTAGTTGCTTACCGAGTACACCGCCATTGGCATTGATCTCATCAATGGTCATGAGTGCCGTGTCTTTTAGAGAAGTTTCAGAGATGGCCATGGTGCCAGATAGCGAATGTAAGATGCCCACTTTGATCGTGTCGCCATCAGCGGCAGGGGTAGTCGTTGTCTCTGTATTTGTTTCGGCTGTTGTCTCTGTGGCTGTCGCGGTTTCGGCAGGCTTTTGACAGCCCGCGAGACTCAAGCTACCAACGACAGCAATCGCTAATAATGAGAAGCGTGATTTGATTTTGCCGTGCATATGAGTCTCAACAAATTGAGGATTGGCTAAAGTTGGTAACGAAAACATGGACATCTCCTAAATAAACACAAAAGATAAAATATGGCTCCTGAACATTTATTAAGCGTTCAAGTTCCGTGCCAAGTTAAAAAAGCCAATAATCGAGTAATAATTGAGCAATAATTAGGTTCTGATTAATATATTCATTAATTTAGTGCAGGATGGCTAATAAACTGCACCATAAAGGGGAGATGAACAAAAAAATGGTGCAATACAGAAAACCAAATTTTTAAAATTGAAGAGCTACCATATTAAGAGATTTATCGATAAGGCGATTTTTACTAAAAATGCTGTCTGCCAAAAGCATTTATTGCCAAAGACCTGTAAAACGGCTACGGTAATCTCTCTAAGATAGTTACTATTTTGCGCGTTGAGCCAATGCGTAGCTGCCATGATGGATTGTACTGCTAAGGAATGATGTATGAACGCACAATTAACGGATTCGCCTGTCTCAACAGGCCATGGCAGCGTATTACCGCCGCTTAATCAAATAACTAAATTTGCTATCCTGCCATTTGTACTTGGTAGTAGTGCTATTTTGGGATTGTCTTCGGCAAAGGCAGCCACCAGTAGTGTCGAGCAAGTGACTATTTATCAAGGGCTGGCAAGCGTGACGCGCGCATTACCAGTCACAGGTAGCGGTGAGCAAACGGTAGTGTTTTCGTGCCTGTCACCTTATATGGATAAAGAAAGTCTAAGCGTACAAGCGACGAATAATGTTAGCGTTGGGGAAGTCAGTATCGAAGAGCTGACAGGTGAGCAGGCAGCCCAGTGTCAGTATCAAGGTGATGCCAAGGTACAGACGCAGCAAAATACTCTAGCTAGTATTAATGCGGAATTAGAAGCAGCACGGTTAGCAAAGGCCTACTTGCAGAATTTGACCAAAGCCACGCAAGTCAATACAGACAGCACAATTGCCAATAATGCACACGACATAGAAACGCAAGCAACCGGTATTAATCAAAAAATTTTAGAGATTCAACAGCGACAAGCGCGTGCCCAAGGCGCCCTTAATCAACTGATGGCAGGCAGTGCGACATTAACATTTAACAAAGTGACACAGGTGAGTGTGCGCACGGCCAGTCGCACGCCAAGTACCCTTAAATTGCACTACCAAGTGCGCGGTGCAGGTTGGGAGCCTGCGTATCAAGCGCGTCTAAATACGAATAGCGAGCAGTTAAGTATCACGGCCTCTGCGATTATCGCCCAGCAAACGGGCGAGAATTGGACCAATGTACCTTTGACGCTCAGTACCGTGAACCCCAACCAGAGTACGACAGGGCAACTGCCGTATGTGCAGCGTCTGTCATTATATGAAGAGAATCAAGATGCTAAGGTTAGGCGTGAGTCACCTATGATGGATGCTGCTCCTGTTATGATGGCAGAAGCGGCTTACACCAAAGGAGCAGGAGTTAGTATGGCACCGCTACCGAATTTCACCGTCAGTAGCCAGAATAAAAATGGCATCATCGAGTATCGCTTACCGCAGCTGGTCAGTATTCCAAGTGATGGCAGACGAGTACGTACTGTCATTGGCGAGCAGTCTGGCAGCAGTAAGCTGTGGGTTCGTAGTACCCCGAGCGTTGAGACAGCCGCCTACTGGTATGCTTCAGCACCGTTTCTGACCCCAGACTGGGTCGATGGGGCGCTACAGCTGTACCGTGATGACAATTATGTTGGACAATCGCGCTATAACTATCAAATGCTAAAAGAGCAGGGGATTGGTTTTGGTCGTGATCCTAGCATGATGGTCAAAGCGCTAATCAATGAAGACAAGCAAGGGGAAAAAGGCGTGCTCAACCGCACACAAACCTTAACAACGACTAAGGCCTATCAATTTACCAATCAGCATAACCGCACTGTGCGCCTGCAAGTATTGGGGAGCGAGCCTATCAGCCGTGATGACAGCTTGAAAGTTACAGTCACGCATACGCCGCTTGTGACCGAGCGAGATTGGAATGACAATCAAGGCATAGTGGCATGGGAATTTGACTTACCAAGTAAACAATCACAAGTAATACGTTCAACCTCCCAGATTAGTTATCCTGCCAATAAATTACTGACTGGCAATTAATAATTACTATCTATAAAAGCTACCTTATCAATAGGTAAAGTCTGAAATAATATCTTTGCCTCTATTAAGAATTACCCGCATAACGAAAATTATTATAAAAGGAAAGCTATGTGTATTGTCGCTATTGCTTGGCAATTATTTGATGAGTTACCACTGGTACTACTGTCTAATCGTGATGAGTTTTTGCAGCGCCCAACTGAGCCGCTCCACCAGTGGTCTGACCAACCTATCTATGCTGGACGCGATAAACAAAGCGGTGGTACGTGGTTAGGCATTCATCAGCAAGCATCGCCAGCGCAGAGTCCAGAGTATTATGAACAGAATGGTCGTTGGGCTGCAGTATTAAATTTCCGTGATGGGGTGCAAGCAAGCAGTGATGAGCGATCGCGAGGCGCACTGGTCACTGAATTCTTGACAGGGACTCTAAGTCCGATGGATTTTGCACGGCAGATTGATTTGCAAGATTATGCGGGTTTTAATCTGATCATTGGTGACGCTGCGCAAGCTGTAATCGTCAATAATCGCGGTCATGCACCCACGCCATTGTATTCAGGTCTACATGTTATCTCTAATGGTCAACCAGAGGACAGTTGGTTTAAGACAGAGCGGTTGCGCGGGCGACTACGTCAAGAGGTGCTGCCATTGATTGCAGAGGATAGCTCACCTGCGTACTGGCAAGCGGCGGCTTTTAGTGTCTTGTCAGATAGTACCAAAGCACCAGAAGACAGACTGCCTGTTACTGGCGTGGCATTTGAAGTGGAGCAGATGTTATCGTCTGTTTATATTGAACCCGTCGCTTTTGGCGATACTGATAGTAGCAAACCTACGTATGGTACTCGCACCCAAAGCATCTTAACGTTGCGCAAAGAGAGAGATACGGGAGCAAACTACACGGCGAATATTATTAGCCGTGAGTTTGACAATCATTCAAAGTGACCGTTAAGAGATAATAAAAAACACCCACGGTAATTGCTAATATTCTAGCGACTATCGTGGGTGTTTTGCATCGTACTATTAAGTGACTCATTACATAAGCAAATGATTATTTTGCTCAGGAATGATCAGCTCTTGCTTTAGGGGGAGTTCGCGTACCAATTCTTGTAAGGCACGACGATAAACGCCTCGTTTAAAGTGAATCACTTGTCCGAGTGGATACCAGTAGCTGACCCATTGCCAATGGTCAAATTCAGGTTTCCCTTCATCAAAGCGGATATGTTGAGTATTTGGCTCATCTAAGCGTAGCAAAAACCATTTTTGTTTTTGCCCAATACATAAGGGATGCTGACCATGACGTACATAACGTTTTGGCAAACGATAGCGCAACCAGTCTTGCGTGACTGCCAATAAGTCTACGTGACGCGGATGTAAGCCGACCTCTTCCCAGAGCTCGCGATACATTGCATCCATCGGCGTCTCCCCGCGGTCGATACCACCCTGCGGAAATTGCCAAGCGTTGTGACCAATACGTTTTGCCCACAGAACCTGCCCTTGTGTATTTGCCAAGATGATGCCGACGTTGGCGCGAAAGCCGTCTGCATCTATCATGACTAAACCTTTTAATTTGTTTAAAAATAGCTTGTTTTGACTTGAAACCGTGACAGCAATCGTAATTATTATAAGGTGATTGTTATCGATATCCGCTCAAAACAAGATTCATTACCGTTATTAAACCAAGAAACAAGCAAAATGTGTAACAGTATTTTGCTATAAAATGTTTCACGAGCTTTACCTTTTAAAATCAACTATTTATAAGCAGACTTTTGTAGGGTTTTATACGGAATTTTTAGGCAAGTGTTGAAGAGTAGTAATAGGCGGATGAACATACATTATTTAATAAACTGTCGAAGTCCACTATTGCGATATTTATAAAGTGATAAAAGCACAGATTTCACTGGCGAGCTAGCAGCAAAACAATGAGCCTATAAAATCTTGCTTTGGCTTATGCTACACTAGCTGGGCAATATATCATTCACACAATAATAATAGGCAATACGCCATTTAAAATAAGGAACATCTACAATGTCAGAATCAAAAGCAAGCGTCATATGGCAAGAGAACAAAGCGTTTATGGGTGTGTCACCATCAGGACATAATGTACAAATCGATGCTGATAAAGAGAAAGGCTCAAGCCCAATGGAGCTGATTTTGCTAGGACTAGGTGGTTGCGCCAGTTATGATGTCGTAGAGATTTTACAAAAATCACGCCAAGCAGTGACGGATGTACGTTGTGAGCTAACCGCCCAGCGCGCTGAAACCGTACCAGCGGTCTATACCGATATTCATATGCATTTCGTTGTCACTGGTCAAGGTGTCAAAGAAAAACAAGTCGAAAAAGCCATCCAGTTATCAGCAGAAAAATACTGTTCTGCCAGCCGTATGTTAGTAGCAGGTGGGGTCAATATCACCCATGACTTTGAAGTGGTTGCAGGCTAGGGACTTATATAATGATAAGTGCATTCTTTGAGTTGGTAACTGACAAAGTGGCGTCAGCCATTTTGGCTATGGTGGTAGCAAGCCTACTGCCATGGGCGGTGTCAATCGTTGCAAAAGTATCTGGTGGCTTTAGAATCAGAAATAATGCACATCCTCGCGAATTTTTTCAAAATGCGACAGGGATGGCGGCACGTGCTGATGCTGCACAAAAAAACAGCTATGAGACTTTGCCGGTATTTTTGGCGGCAGTGCTGGTGGCTATGCTGTTCTTTGTACCACAATCGATTATCAACGTATTGGCTTGGCTATATGTGATCATTCGGATTGGTTATTGCACCGCTTATATCACCAACTTATCGACGTTTCGCTCTATCCTTTGGGTATTATCAATGGCATGTTGTCTAATGCTATTTTATTTAGCGATACGAGTCAGCGTCTAGTAAAACTAACTGTAACTGCCAAAATGCTCAAATACAAGCAGGTGATTAATTTCGTACGCTTGCTTGTAGTGCGCTAATAATTACCGCTTTATTTTTCTCTCGTTTGATACCTTCCCACACTGTTTGCGCCTCAACATAGCCTTTGGTGAGCATACCTAGCCATTGCTTATAGCGTCCAACCAATACCACGTCGTTATTTGCCTCACCTTCCAAAAACTTAATCTGATGGGCAATCAAATCTTGCCATAATAATGTAGCCGTATTCTCTACGCTATCAGTACTGTTTTTAGTATCATTATCAACCTGTGCCACTAAATCAGGACGCGTTACTGCGCCGCGACCTAACATCAAATGCGGTGTACCTGCTTGCGTCATACAATTTTGCGCATGTTCAATGTTCCAAATTTCTCCATTGGCAATGACTGGAATATCGAGCGCATTAAAACTTTGAATTTTGTCCCAATAGGCGGGCGGCTTATATCCTTGGGTCTTAGTGCGTGCATGAATGGTTAGCCAGTCGGCACCACTTGCGGCAATTGCGCCGCGAATATCATCCATTCGACTGGTATCGGTATAGCCCAAGCGAATCTTAGCTGATACTGGTATGTGAGCGGGAACGGCTTGACGTACGGCACTGATAATCTGATACATTGTTTCAGGTTCATCTAACAATACAGAACCACCACGATGGCTGTTGACCGTTTTTGCAGGACAGCCAAAATTGATATCAATCGCAGGTGCACCAAGCTCGCAAGCATAAGTGGCGTTTTCTGCCATCAGCTGCGCTTCGCTACCCAAAATCTGTATATGAATGGGCGTACCAGAGGCTGTTTTGGCATCATGATGTAGCTCAGGCACATATTTATAAAACACATGCGCAGGCAAGACGTGCTGAGTGATGCGAATAAACTCACTGACTGACCAATCATAAGGACGACCCAAGTCAGACGCAATTTGGGTTAAGATTTGGCGCATTAATGGATCGGTCAAGCCCTCCATAGGTGCGAGCAAACGCACGGGAGCTGCAAATAACTGATTGATAGTATTTTGACGCGTTTGAAGTTGCTGGCTATTATTCATGCTGGTGATTCACTGCTAAAGGGTCGTTATAAGAGAGATTGAATAAAACTTGAGTCTGACAGAGGTGTAGGGTAATTAGGTATTACCAAAAATCACTTTTTTGCCCGTCTGCAATCCTGATATCAAGTCTTTAATATTATGAATATCCAAATTGCTTTGCGCACGAGTACAGGCAACGTAGAGCAAACGCAACTCTTCTGGACTGATCTTGACTGCATTGGTTGTCACATCGTAGTAAAAATCATCATCTAGTTGTACTTTTCCCCATTCAAGCCCTTTGGCTTTATGAGCAGTAGAGATGACATAGTCAGCGTTTTCAATGCTAGTCAGACTATTGACCGCTTGGCTTAGTACATTAGTACCATGGTCATCGACCAGTTTGACCAGTGTTTTGAGGTCGCTACCCTCATTGGTTTCGGCGTACTCTTGCACATCACCCCAATTATAAAAATAAGCCAGCTCAGGTACACCGTAAGCCGATTTACCATTTTTTAAGTTTTCGGCTGCCTGACAGAATTTGAGCATACGGTCGGTATCCGCTTGTAGCGCCACGCGATGCCCGTGTTTTAATCCTGTCAACAGTTGCGACATAGCAGCAGCATTGGTACGGCACAAAATAGCATCTTTCTTACTGTGTACCATGCCCTTATCGGTAGAGGATTGCTTGTTTGGATTACCCTTTAGCGGTACGTCTTCTTGTAGCGCTTTTAATAAGGTATTGGCCACTTCTGCAATCGGCTCGCCAAAGCGAAAAGACTGTGTCAATAATGTCTGCGGTAGCGGCAGTTTTTTCATCGCATTGACCGCACCGCGCCATTCATAAATCTGCTGGTGTGCATCGCCCACATAGATGACTTGTCTCGACTGCTGAGTCAAGATACCCATCATCAAGGGATCGGCATCTTGGGCTTCATCAAATAAGATAAAGTCCGCTGGAATACTGGGCTTAGACAACGCCCAAAGCTTGAGATAAATATCATGGCCAATACCAGCAGGGTGACGCGCATCAATCGACTGTAACCAGCGCTGCTCAACAGCGGGGTAGAGCATCTCGCGCAGCTGCTCTGCATCTGAGTCATCGAGCCAACTTGGGAAGAGTATGTGCCTTGGCGCAGGGTAGCTGGCATGCGTGCTGCAAAAATTACTTACCGCATCGCTGACGAACCGAGACAATCGTGCGGGTGTCAGCGTAATGTATTTATTAACCCCATCCATTTGTCGACGTACTTGTACAGGCTGTAGTCCTAAATCATCACCGAGACGCTTAGGTGAAAATCGTGGCAAAGATAGCTTGGCGGTAATATCACGAGCAACATGACGATAAGCTAGTGAATGAAAAGTACGGCATTCTACATGCGGCGGAAACTTTGAACGAGCATCATTGGCGATCGCTTTGTTAAAGGCCAGATACAGTCCTCGGCCACGTAAGCGCTCACCGATTAGCTTGAGCGTCGTTGTCTTACCGGCGCCCGCATAAGCAACCACTTTAAACGACTTGTGATCCATCGCCATATTCAGCGCGCTCAGCTGCTCGTCAGTGGGATCGCTCATATAAGCTGGCATAGATGCGGACATAATAAAGCTACCTAAATACAAAAATTGATTAAAAACAAAAGGGGCAAAAAAAGCCACTGGGTAAACAATGGCTTATAGATGATGGTGATGCTAAAGCGTGATAGTAAGCAATCAGCTTACTAATGAGGCAAGAATAAAACGGTGTAATGGTAGTTTAACGCATAGCTATATGTAATCAATAACTTTATTTTAGTCTGGATTAGACTGATAAGTGTTTTATTCTTTGTCTGTCGATATGAGAGTAGGACTGGGCTCTTCTTTGATTAAAATCTTCGCCAAAAACAAACCAAGCTCAAACAACAACCACATCGGAATCGCCAACATGAGCATCGATACGCCATCTGGCGGCGTGACAACGGCAGCCACAGCAAAACAGCCCACAATGATATAACGACGCTTTTCTTCTAAGCTCTGAATGGAGACAATACCTGCCAATATCAATAGCAAAGTGACAACTGGAATCTCAAACGTTAAGCCGAATACCATAAATAATTTTAAGGCAAAACTGAGATAGCTGTCGATATCTGTCATGGGTAGTACGTTTTGCGGGGCAAACATGATAAAGAACTTTAAGACCCCTTTGAGCACAATAAAGTAAGAAAAAGCCACACCAGCATAAAACAAAAATATAGAAGATAGCAGTACTGGAATAGCAATTTTCTTTTCTTTTTTATACAGACCGGGCGCTACAAATGACCAAATTTGATAAAGGATATAGGGCATCGCCAAAAATGCAGCTGCAAATACGGTCAAACGTATCGGCGCCATAAAGTTCGATGTGATATCGGTGGCAATCATGGTCGAATTGGCGGGTAACTGCGCCACCAACGGGTCAGACAACAAGTTATATAGCTCACGCGAATAGCCGACCAAACCTAAAAATATTATCAGTACCGCCACGCATATTTTGATCAAATGCCGACGCAGCTCAATCAAATGCTCGGTAATAGGCATATCAGCCAAAGGGCTTAAGACGTCATCTGATTTTTTATCTTGAGTGGTATTGGTCGTTGCTTCAGTCTCTTGATCAATAACATCTTGGTCAGTAATGGCAGAAACAGCGATTTTCTCTTGACGACTTTTTTTGCGCTTGAATAATGGCATCAATCAGTCTCCTGCTTATGGTCAGAAGTCTGCATGTTGGCAGGACTGTTGAGTAGGGCGTCAGCTTTATAATTTGGCACATATGGCGGCATTGGGAGCCGACGTGCTTTGTCATAAGCGCCAAGTCGAAACCACATGTTTTCCCATGGACGGGTAGTGATGGTCTGAACAACTGGCATTGCCTTGGCGTTGTCACTCACATTTGCATTATCTACATTTGGATCATTTATATTGTCACCGCTGTGACCGCGCTTCGATAATTGACCATTTTCTATTGTATTTGGCTGCTCGTTAGTGGCATAAGCATAGTCGAATGCTTTTGGCGTGGTTGGTTGCTGCTTTTGTGTGCGGCTATTTTTATGAGCTTCGTCACTCTTGCTATTTTCAGCATTCGTAGATGCTTCAGAAGCTATCGAAGCAGGACTATGTGAGCTTTCAAAAGCTTTCATATTACCGCGCATTTCAGCCATTTCACGCCTCATTTCAGCTTCGGTCTGGCGAATTTTGGCGAGCTCTTTTTGCATTTGCTGACGTGTCTCAGCCAAGTCAAGCTCAGCCTCTATTTCAGACTGCAATGTTGAGACTGTACGGCGAATTTTGGCGTACCATTGCCCAGCCATGCGCGCTGCCTGCGGCAGTTTTTCTGGGCCCAGTACGATTAGGGCGATAACGCCAAAGAGAAGTAGTTCAGAAAACCCGATATCAAACATAATGGTCCGATGTCACTGTTTAGATGCTATACGTTATGCTTATCATCAACCTTGGTGGTTGAGCGTTCTTCAGTGTGTGCCGTTGCATCGTGGTCAAGAACCGCGTGTTTTTTGGCATGCTCTGTATTTTCATCTTTAACCGCTTCTTTAAAGCCTTTGACAGCACCGCCCAAATCTTTACCAGCATTTCTGAGTTTTGAGGTGCCAAACACGACAACGACAACGACCAATAGTATCAGCCAATGTGTAATAGAAAAACTACCCATAATGGTATCCTTGTGACCTGGTTTTGTGACTTGGATTTTAGTCTTTATATGCCTGCTGTTAGTTTGCAAAAAGGTCTATCTAGCAAACAAAAAGCATCGACATATAATGCGAGATAAAACAGAGCTATATTATAACCTGCACTTATTACAAATAGGTGAAAGCAACAATAATCAAATAAAATAGACGTTTATTTTTTATTTGGGCTTATCTAGCGGCTTTTTCATCGATACCGGACAACCCAAAACGTCTGCCTAGCTCGTTTAACACGGCATCCGACTCTATATCAAACCATGCCAGCCCAACCAAGGTATGGAACCAGACATCGGCGACTTCATAGATCAGCTCATGACGCGCCTCATCATAGCTGGCTTTGTCTGCAACCTCATCACAGTTAGCAAAATCTTTGGCAGCGATGATACTCTCTGTGCTCTCTTCACCAACTTTTTCTAATATCTTATTTAATCCTTTGGCGTACAGACTGGCGACATAAGAGCTGTCGGCATCGGCTTGTTTGCGCTCTGCCAATACGTTATCAAGCTGCTGCAATACAGAGGCTTTATCGACTTGTGCTTGAGCAATATTAGATTGTGCTTGGATAGTATCAGAGTCAGTATTCGCGCCAGTGTTTTCAGTTTCATGAGTGTCGCTAGTAGATTCATGAGAATGATAAATATCCGCAGGGTCTTTTAATACTTTATCGACGGTCTGCCATTCAGGCGTTTGACCTGATAAATCCAACCGCTGATAAAAGCAAGACTCACGTCCTGTATGGCAAGCAATGCCACCAGCCTGAGTGACGCTAAGCACAATCACATCTGCATCACAGTCTAGACGAATATCATGCACAGTTTGCGTATGACCTGATGACTCACCTTTATGCCACAGCTTGGCACGCGAGCGTGAAAAATAAACCGCTGTTTGTGTTTGTGCAGTGAGCTGTAATGCTTCTGCATTCATCCACGCCATCATCAAAATACGACCTGTTTGATGATCTTGAGCAATTGCAGGAATCAAACCATCATCATTAAAAGTTACGGCAGTCAGCCAAGCAGGTAAAGTCATAATGTATTTGTCGTCTTATAGGTAGAAAGTGAAAAAGAGTGATAAGCAATTATACTACTTATGATTAAAGCGGGGAGATTATCTGAAATGCTCTGCAATATGATGTCAACTAAATGTGCTATAGAGTGCAACTATGCTAAATGACAGCATACTATTGATAATAAGCGATTCTACAGTCTAAATAAATGCGGATACAACGCTTCTTTAATCGTATTATCAAGCTTGGTCACTTTATTGAGGTTAAAGTCGTAACCTCGAAAGTGCTGGCGTGCTTTTGCTACTATCTCGCCCGTATGCATCCGCGTGACCTTTAGGATTATATTACCGCCATTATCATATATTGGCTCAACACCAACTTCAAATAATAGCTCTTCTCGTACGCGGATACGGCTCACAATATCTAGCTGCAATTTATCAATAATCAAGCCTTGATGGTCTGCGTTGATTTCTTTGACCCCTTTAGCGTATAGAAATCTTAGCCGTGCTTCGGACAATAGCGCTGTCAGAGATTCTACCGTCATATGCTGTCCTGCGTCGGCTTCCGTATGACGTACACGCATCACTGTCTCAAAAACAAACAAGTCGTCGTCGAATACTAACTCTTGTTTTGACACACTATCTCCTAGAGTGATGGCCAAAGATTGTTCTACTTATCGTGCTGTAGGTTGGCAGCATTGTTATCATTATGACTATACATTACAGCGTAAATACTCATGGTGAATAAGTGGGTTTTAATAGGGTTTATATAAAGATATAGCTCAGTCTCTACTTAAGCACAGCTTAGGCTGACATTCAATCTATTTGGATAAAAATCAGCCATTTTATTAAGGCTTTTAAGAGAGCTGCTATCGCTTATTTGATGCTGATTACTTGTCTATATTGACTACTAAAACCTCGCCAAAACTTTACTTGGCAAAACAAGGCACTATCTGCTAAAATAGCGCCTCCCACCTCGAGGCAAATAGAGGTTTAGTGGTTATTTATATAACGATTATTCAGCATGACTATTTGACGACCAGGTTCTAAAACAGAAAAAGAGGCAAATCATCATGAAAGTTAAGATGAAAACCAGAAGCGGCGCAGCTAAACGCTTCAAAAAAACAGCGAATGGCTTCAAGCGTAAGCAAGCATTCAAAAGCCATATTTTGACCAAGAAATCAGCTAAGCGTATTCGCCAATTGCGTGGTCTTAAGTTGGTGCACAAGTCTGACGAAGCAGCAGTTCGTCGTATGTGCCCATACATTTAATAGCCTACCGTCATCTATCTTTGATTGAAAATATTTGACTTTGCAATCTGACAATGATGTTTGTTATTTGACAGCATCATCACTCGCTTAACAGTGATTAAAAAATCTTGGAGTAAATTATGGCCCGTGTAAAACGTGGTGTACAGGCAAATCGCCGTCACAAAAAAATCTTAAAGCGCGCAAAAGGCTACTATGGTGCCCGTTCACGTGTTTACCGCGTAGCGGTACAGGCAGTGACCAAAGCTGGTCAATATGCTTATCGTGACCGTCGCAACAAGAAACGTACTTTCCGTCGTCTTTGGATCGCACGTATCAATGCTGGTGCACGCTTAAACGGCTTAAGCTATAGCCGCTTCATCAATGGCATGAAAAAAGCAAACATCGCAATCGATCGTCGCGTTCTAGCAGACATCGCTATGCATGATGCAGCGACTTTCACAGCATTGGTCGAAAAAGCAAAAGCGGAATTGGCCTAAATATTAACCGTCCTTTAGGTATGATGCTTTTAAATAATTATTTATAAGCAATTGTCTAAATGGATAGGACTAATATTGATTAATAGTATGATATTAATAAAAGCTACCGCTGGTCGGTGGCTTTTTTTATATTAAATTATTTTAAGCGTGCTTTATATTGAACTTTATTGAGTAAAAATACGCTTATCATCGTCTAAATATTCAAGCCATTCTTATAACCAGCCTTTATATTAATCTTTTATATAAACATAGCTGGATAAATGGTTTGCAATATTTGGTCAAATCCCTACAATTAATAGTCCGTTCAAATCAGGAATAATGCGTCTTATGACTAACCCTGCTGCCACCAACGACTTGTCGGCGCTACCGACCTTGTCTTCAGAGCTTAATGAGCTTAACGAAGCTCAGCTTACCGAATTTGCGAGTGCTGCTGAAGCTCTAATCCTACAAGTAACTGATGCGCGTACACTGCAAGATTTGCGTGTGCAATTGACTGGTAAAAAGAGTCCGTTAACGGGCTGGTCAAAGCAGATGGGCAAGCTCGATGCTGATGATAAAAAAACTTATGGCGGCTGGTTGCATCAAGTGCGTAGTCGCATTCAGCAAGCACTGACAGACCAGCAGCAGCAACTAGAAGTCGCAGCGCTCAATGCCAAGTTGGAGGCCGAGAGCATTGATATTACCTTGCCTGCTCGCGGTGGTCAAAAAGGTCATCTGCATCCAGTAACCATGATTACTCAGCGTATGCAGCAGTACTTTATTCAAGCGGGCTTCAATGTCGCAACCGGTCCTGAAGTTGAGAGCGACTACTATAATTTTGAAGCGTTGAATATCCCGTCGCACCATCCTGCGCGCGCGATGCATGACACCTTTTATTTTGATGCGCATTATCTATTGCGTACGCATACCAGTCCTGTCCAGATTCGTACCATGGAAAAAAATGAGCCGCCGATTCGCATCATTTGCCCAGGCCGTGTTTATCGTAACGACTCAGACCAAACTCATTCGCCGATGTTCCATCAGCTAGAAGGTCTCATGGTCACCGAGTCGAGTACTTTTGCTGAGCTAAAAGGCTTAATCAGTGAGTTTCTAGAAGCGTTTTTTGCCAAAGAGCTGACCGTACGTTTCCGTCCTTCATTTTTCCCATTCACTGAGCCGTCTGCAGAAGTGGATATTTTAGATGATAACGGTAAGTGGCTTGAAGTGATGGGCTGCGGCATGGTACATCCACAAGTATTGACTAATTGCGGTATCGATAGCGACAAATACACTGGCTTTGCTTTTGGTATGGGTATCGAACGCTTTGCGATGCTGTATTACGGTATTGATGACTTGCGCTTGTTTTTCCAAAATGACGTGCGCTTCTTAAAGCAATTTGGCTAGAGTTTTTTTTATAGCTATATAGTCAGTTCAAGATAATTTAGATCCAAGGAAAGTGAGTGAAAGTACTACAAATTGTAGACTGAGCGAGCCTGACGCTGTATCTGATTTATATAGGATTGACTATAGCAAGTGAATTCGCCAAGCTTTACTCCAACATCTTTATTATAAAATTCTGATCCGAGATATTTATGAAAATTAGCGAACAGTGGCTACGTCAGTGGGTAAACCCTACAAATACTAGCGAACAGTTAGCCGAACAGTTGACTATGGCAGGTCTTGAGATTGATGATCGCTATGCAGTTGCCCGTGCTTTTAGCGGTGTGGTTGTCGGTGAAGTCATCAGCGTTGAGCAGCATCCTGATGCAGATAAACTGCGTGTCACGCAGGTAAATATCGGTGACGCTGAGCCATTACAAATTGTCTGCGGCGCGCCTAACGTGACCGTCGGTATGAAAGCACCGGTTGCTACCGTTGGTGCGGTATTGCCAAGCGATGATGCCAGTAATGGTAAAGCGGGCTTTAAAATCAAAAAAAGCAAACTACGCGGTGTGGCCTCAAATGGCATGCTATGTGGCGCTTCTGAAATTGATTTAGTCGATGATGTAGATGGCTTGCTTGAGCTGCCTGAAGATGCACCAGTTGGTACCGATATCCGTGAATATCTAGGTTTAGATAATCAAATATTGGATATCTCAATCACCCCAAACCGTGGTGATTGCTTTAGCGTACGTGGTATCGCTCGTGAAATATCTGTCATCAACGACTTACCTGTACAAACGCCAGAAATCTCGGCCAATACCGCTGGTACTGCCGCAACACCAGCTGTGACAGTCGATGCAAAGGAAGCGTGCCCTCGCTATCTGTTGCAGTCGATTCACAATATTGATCGTAGCATCGATACTCCGAAATGGATGCAAGATGCGCTGGTACAATCAGGACTACGTTCACATAACTTCTTGGTCGATGTGACCAACTATGTATTGATGGAATTGGGTCAACCGTTACATGCGTTTGACGCAGACACGATCGAAGGTGATATCGTTGTACGTTTGGCACAGCCTGATGAAACCATTACTTTGCTGAATGAGCAAACCGTTACCTTGACGGGTGATGAGCTGGTGATTGCTGATGATAAGGGTGCCTTGGCACTGGCTGGTATCATGGGTGGTCAGCGTAGCAGTGTCACTGATAGTACCACCAATATCGTTGTAGAAAGTGCTTTCTTTAATCAGTTAGCTACCGCTGCGCGTGCACGCCGTTTTGGGCTACATACGGACGCATCACAGCGTTTTGAGCGTGGGGTCGATTTTGAATTGCCAGCATTGGCGTTGGCACGAGCTTGTGATTTAATCACCAGTATCACTGGCGGGGAAGCAGGACAAATAGTCATGGCCGAAAACCTTGAGCATTTGCCAGCACGCGCACCAATTACATTGCCAATCGCGAAAGTTCGTGATGTCATTGGGATTGATATTGAGCCATCTGAGATGGTACGTATCTTGACCCAATTGGGTTTTGACGTAGAGCAGCAGAGCGATTCACTAGTTTGCAAGCCGCCATCTTATCGTTTTGATATGAGTATCCGCGAGGATTTAATCGAAGAGATTGCTCGTATCTATGGCTATGACAATATTCCAAGCGTCCTGCCACATTTACAAGTCAGTATGGATTATGATGATACTGCGGATTTGACCCATGAGATGAAGCTATCATTAGTCGACAACGGCTATATGGAAGCGATTAGCTTTAGCTTTAGTGATGCAAAACTAGAAGCATTGCTTGACGACGAAGCGCTAGGAGAGGTGTTGGCACTGGCAAACCCTATCTCTAGTGATTTAGCCGTTATGCGTCGTACCTTGCTATCGAGCCTATTGCCTTGCGTGCAATATAACTTGAATCGTCAGCAGCCACGTGTACGCTTCTTTGAGACGGGTCTTAGCTTTGTTGGACAAAGTATTAGTGACTTAGTACAAACGCCAAGTATTGCTTTAGTCGCAGTTGGTGATATATGGAGCGAGCAAGCTTATCAAAACCGTGCCTTAGATTTTTATGACCTAAAGCATGATATTGAGCAGCTATTACCAGCACAAATCGATAGTGCACGTATCTGCTACGAGCGTAGTACGCTGAGCTTCCTGCATCCAGGACAAAGCGCTGAGTTATATATCGATGATATATATATTGGTTGGTTGGGCCAGTTGCACCCAAACACTGCTAAGCAATTAGATTTGCCGACTACATGGGTCGCTCAATTGTCACTGGCACCGCTATTGACGATTGCACGTGAGCAGCATGCTATCACGACACCAAGCAAGTTCCCGCAGGTACGCCGCGATATTGCTATCTTGGTAGACAGTGACATCAGTTTGCAGACACTAGAGACAACCGTGCGAACTGCGGCAGGTAATATGCTGACTGATCTTTGGTTATTTGATGTTTATCAAGGTGACAAAGTACCAGCAGGCCAGCGCTCACTAGCGTTTGCACTGATATGGCAAGACAGTACGCAAACGCTGTCTGATGAAGCCGTCAAGACTGCCACAGATAAAGTGGTACAAGCGCTAACTGACCAGCATTCTGTACAGCTGCGCGACAGCTAACACTTAGTAAGTATTATACCCAATGCTCTGTAGTCTTTTTACCATGAGGCTACGGAGCATTGCTATTCATAGAATAAGTTAAGTGGTTATTAATAAAGGATTTTAATGAAGACTTTGTTAAAAACGGTCAAAAAACCTTTATAATAGCTAGCCTTAACC
Source organism: Psychrobacter sp. Ps2 (assembly GCF_022129405.1). NCBI lineage: Bacteria > Pseudomonadati > Pseudomonadota > Gammaproteobacteria > Moraxellales > Moraxellaceae > Psychrobacter > Psychrobacter sp. Ps2. Next base: position 28,581 of record NZ_JADQAM010000045.1, read on the forward strand.
CTCATACCGCTAAACCATGATATTCGACATCACGACATAGCATAGGAGTCGTACTGTGAGCACCTTAACCAAATCTGACATGATTGAGCATTTGATGAGTCACCTAAACCTAACACGCCAAGAAGGTCGCTGTCTGGTGGAGAACTTTTTTGATGAGCTGTCAGAGAGTTTGATTGATGGCAAAGAGGTCAAGCTTTCAGGCTTTGGCAACTTTGAGCTTAAAGATAAAAACAGCCGTCCAGGCCGTAACCCGAAAACAGGGGAGCCTGTTGCAGTATCCGCGCGCCGTGTGGTTACTTTTAAGACAGGGCAGAAATTTCGTCAGAAGGTTGACGAGCGTTTGTTTGATAGCTAATACCTAGTTTGGCACTGCGCTGAACGATAGTGTGTCTGTTTTATCGTGAGTTTATAAGAATGCTAGTGCGTATTTGCACTTAGTTATTTTTGCGTACATCTATATATTTAGATATTGCAGCACACATCGTATATTAGGGTTATCTATAAAGTAAAATCCTACTAAGAACATAAATGATAGACATAAAAAAAGAGAGCATAGGCTCTCTTTTTTTTACTACAGTTTATCTATTGTATGAACAATAAATTACTGAGCTTCTTCAACTACTACTTCGTCAGAAGCTTCAACAGCAGCAGTATCAGTTTCGCTAGCTACGTCAACGCTAGTAGTAGTACCGTCTACAGGTACTTCAGCATCGATTTCGTCAGTAGCAGTTGCAACTTGAGCATCAGCGATGTCAGCTTCAGCTTCAGCAACAGCAGCGTCAGCATCAGCAGTTACTTCGCCTTCAGCAGCAGCTTCGTTTAGCTCTTCAGAAGCGTCTTGCACTTCTTCTTGTGCGTCAGATAAATCTTCAGCAGCGTTTTCTTTGCTGCTATCACAGGCAGTAAGGCCCATAGTTGCAGTCATGATACCAGCTAGAGCAAGTAATTTAAGTTTCATATGGTTTTCTCCGGAAAAATGAAATGAGCAGTAGCAGCAACAAAGGTCGAAATCCGAGATTTCTCAGAATTCAACTAGTCTTAGTCGCAGCTACTCAGCTTCCACGCATTCTATAGGTTTTCTAAGTAAATAGAAATAGTCTGTACAATTAAGTAACAATAAAATTTAAAATAATATTTTACTTTGTCTATTCGATATACTTTTTAATACAAGAAGCCAGATTAATCAACGTATAATCAATGACATCAGAGGGATTGAGCGCTTTTTTGGTTCTTGTTTCTTATCTCGAATTTTTGATATTAACCCCGTTTTTATGGATAAAAATGAATTTAAATGGTGAGATGGTCATCCTGTATTACATAAATCCTAGTTAAGTTAGCAATTTTATAGGTTTCTCCTTGCTTTTAGGATAGTAGACTGGGTCATAGCGTGAATTAGCTGGCTAAATAATATATAACATCAGTAATGCTTAATAGAAGCAGTGGCTAATAGAAATAGTGAATCAATCTATATTTGAGGAATAGAATTATGAAATGGCAAGGTAGACGAGGCAGCTCGAATGTGCGTTCTAGCACAGGTGGCGGTAAGATGATCGGCGGTGGTATTGGCGGTATTATCATCGCAGGTATTTTATGGTTGGTATTTGGGGTAAACCCAATGACCGCATTACAGACAGGTCAAGCGGTTACAGGTGGTGGCAGTGAGTCATCTACCGAGCTGGCAACCAGCACAGACCGAGACACGCAGTTTGTGAAAGTTGTACTAGCAGATACAGAAGAAGTCTGGCATCAAATCTTTAACGAAGCTGGTAGCACTTATCAAGAGCCGTCATTGATTTTGTTTAATGGTCAGGTTAGCTCGGCATGTGGTAGTGCTAGCTCTGCAACTGGTCCATTTTATTGTCCAGGGGATCAGACTGTTTATTTGGATACGTCATTTTTTGTAGAGATGCGCCAAAATCTTGGCATATCAGGCGATCAGCAAGGCTCTGGTGGTGAAGAGAACCAAGGCAAGGCTGGCGATTTCGCACAGGCCTACGTGATAGCACATGAGGTAGGTCATCATGTACAGACACTACTGGGCATTAGCCAACAGGTCAATGAAGCTCGTCAGCAAGTGACGCAAGCACAGTCCAATAAGCTATCAGTATTGCAAGAGTTGCAAGCGGATTGTTTTGCTGGTGTATGGGCTCAGCGCAATCAAGAGCGAGTACAGTTTTTAGAAGCTGGTGATCTTGATGAAGCGGTGAATGCAGCTGGTCAAATCGGTGATGATCGTCTAGCGAAAGCGAGTGGTGGTGCAGTAGTGCCTGATAACTTTACTCATGGTAGCAGTCAACAACGTGTCGAATGGTTCACCCGTGGTCTAGAAAGCGGTAATGTACAATCTTGCGATACGTTCAGTGGTGCACTTTAACGGCCATACATATTAGTAGTCATGTATTTGACTAACGATGTATTTCTAATACTGATGTTTTTGATTATAAGTCTAGCGAATAGACTTATAATCAAAATTAAAACATAAAAAATCCTGCAACGAATTGCAGGATTTTTATTATCTTTTATCTGATATTACTTAATCAATTGTCAAATAATATCAGCGTAGAAAGATTTAGTTGTTGTCAAGAACATAACCACCAGCACCGCCAATCGCTGCACCAGCCAATGCGCCACGAGCGATATCTTTGCTGTCGCCTTTGCTTCTAATAAGAGCACCAGCTGCTGCGCCAGCGGTAGCACCTTTAGCTGTATTGCTCATACCGCTATACGAGTTACAACCAGTCATGATTAGGGCTGAGCTAGTAATTGCAGTCATTGCGATCGTTTTAGCAAATTTCATATTATCACCTATTAAGTCATCAAGTTTAAAATACAATACCTTCAAAATACTATGTCCATGATATTTTCAAGTATATTCCTACTGTCTGTCATAATAATCCGTTACCAATAATATAGTCGTAGTAAAAACGCTAATCTTTGCAAACGAGATGTAAGCGATGTTGCCGTACTGTATCATCAGCAATGCCTGTGAACGACAGTGCAGCATAGTTTAATTGGCTTAACTATTAATAGTTCGATACTGTCATAAAAAAGACTACCTATAGGTAGTCTTAATATCAAATCAAAGCTAAATATGGCTAGCAAACTAATCAAGAATTAGTTTTGTGATTTACGCTTCATTTGCTCAAAAAATTCATCGTTGGTTTTCGCTTCTTTTAGGCGATCCAATAAGAACTCAGTAGCTTGTACGCCATCCATCGGTTGAAGTAGTTTGCGTAAAATCCATACTTTACGCAGCTTGTCTTCATCCAATAGACGCTCTTCGCGGCGTGTACCAGATTTTTTGATATTAATCGCAGGGAATACACGTTTCTCAGCCAAGTCACGCTCAAGCGTAATCTCTTGGTTACCCGTTCCCTTAAATTCTTCAAAAATAACGCTATCCATCTTACTACCAGTATCAATCAATGCACTGGCAATAATGGTCAAACTACCACCTTCTTCCACGTTACGCGCAGCACCAAAGAAACGTTTTGGACGTTCTAGAGCATTGGCATCTAGACCACCCGTCAATACTTTGCCTGATGATGGGATAACCGTGTTATAAGCACGCGCTAAACGCGTAATTGAATCAAGTAAAATCACTACGTCTTGCTTGTGTTCAACCAAACGTTTGGCTTTTTCGATGACCATTTCAGCAACTTGTACGTGACGCTGTGGCGGCTCATCAAAAGTAGAAGCAACCACTTCACCGCGTACTGTACGTACCATTTCGGTGACTTCTTCTGGACGCTCATCAATCAATAGTACGATCAAATAGCATTCAGGATTATTACGAGTGATTGATTGCGCGATGGTCTGTAGCAACATCGTTTTACCCGCTTTTGGCGGTGCGACGATGATAGAACGCTGACCTTTACCAATCGGTGCAATCAAGTCGATGATACGACCAGTCAAATCTTCAGTGGTTCCGTTACCAAGCTCAAGTTTTAAATGCTCAGTTGGGAATAGGGGCGTCAGGTTCTCAAAGATAAGCTTATGACGTGAGCGATCTGGCGTATCAAAGTTGATCTCGCCAACTTTCAATAATGCAAAATAACGCTCAGAATCTTTTGGTGGACGAATCGTACCAGCGATACTGTCACCAGTTTTTAGACTGAAACGGCGAATTTGGCTAGGGCTGACATAAATATCATCAGGACCGGCTAAATATGAGCCTTCTGATGAGCGCAAAAATCCAAAACCATCAGGAAGAACCTCAAGTACGCCGTCACCATAAATGGCTTCACCGTTACGCGCATGGGTTTTTAGAATAGCAAAGATAATGTCCTGTTTACGGCTACGCGCCATATTATCAAGACCCATTTCTTTGGCGATAGCCAATAGCTCAGCGATTGATTTTTTCTTTAATTCAGTAAGATTCATAGATAGGTCATTAGCAATTGATCAGATGAGAGATGCCATTAGCAGCACAAGTCACGACAGTGATTAAAATAACGGTAATATGATGATATGGGTGTGTGCACAGCGCTGTAGTTTATGTAGTTTTGGTTTTATATGTCTGCTTATGTACGCATTGCCATCATTGGAGGCAAGGTAATAAGAAATAAGGATAAAAAAGGCTACATAAGAGTCTGCGTCAAAAACTCAATATCAGTAATTGCGTTTAGTCATTTTGTTCAGCAATGGTGTTTATAATGACGATTGTGTTTTTGTTGATAAACACGAGGAGAATAGCGACAAGATACTTAGGAAAACAGTTGGTTTTCTCTTGTCAGCAGACTATACGGTCTTCACAATAGCGTTGTCAATAAATTTTGCCAAAAAAGTCACATTATCGAGTTTTTTGCACAAAAAACAAGCAAAAAAGCCACTATCTTAGTCAGATAATGGCTTTCTCGCTTATTCTATTTTACCCGCTCAAGGTAACCTAGAGCGAGCAAATGTAACTTATAAATGCTTGTCTAGTACTTTAGCCAATTCAGCTTTTGGCTGTAGACCCATTACTGAGTCAACTTTTTCGCCATCTTTGAATACAAATAGCGTTGGGATATTACGAATACCGAAACGGCTAGCCGCTTGTGGGTTGTTGTCTACGTCTACTTTAACGATTTTAACTTTACCTTGGTACTCAGTCGCTAGATCTTCTAAAATAGGAGCAATGGCTTTACAAGGACCACACCATGGCGCCCAGAAGTCTACTAGTACAGGTACGTCTGATTGTAGAACGTCTTGATCAAAGTCTGTGTCGGTAGTATGTACAATAAGGTCTGACATAATTTTATCTCTCTTGTTTTATTACTTCTATCACCACTCATCAACATATGTATTGGTTTAATAATAAATCAGTTGGTGGTCAAAGAATTGTTTAGAAGGGGTGAAAATGTGCCATTATATTAACATGTTTGCCCTAATTTGACAGATACAGGCTGGTTAAATTGTTTAACAACTAGTATTAGCACAATAAATCGAAACGGTGCAGCACAAGAGTGTCTAATCTGTTATTTAATACGATTATCCTTATCAAAGTATGTATCTCAGCCAGATAGAAGTCTTATGTTTACCTCGTTTATATAGTAGCCAGTGATTAGTAGCTAGCGATATTAATAACGTTAAAAATCAGTCAAAGTTTTGCCCTTTTGTCCATATAACCGTTGTTCCTAAAATGGCTGTCGTGCCAAATATAGCTATCGTGTCTAAAATATTAGCCACCAAAAATCCTTATCTTAAAACCAATTTACATAAGTAGTTAAATTTATGCCTTTTACCGATGAAGAAGTTAATGCCCTCAATGCCCAAGAAGGCGCTTATCCGCTTGAGTTTTTTAAAAATTTTGCGCAAGAAATTACGGTTTACGAAGACGATGACATTTGGGTGGTTGATAAACCTGCAGGCCTATTAAGCGTCGATGGTAAAACACTCAAAGTCAGTCTGCTTGCTCGTCTTGAGCGTGCCAATCCAGCTGTCAAATTGATTCACCGCTTAGATATGGACACCTCGGGACTGCTTATTTTTGCAAAAAATGCAGCAGCGCAAACCAATATCAGTAAGCAATTCATCGAGCGTCTACCGCAAAAGAAATACCAAGCACGTGTTTTTGGTGAATGGGAGCAGGTCGGCGCAACTGGGGAGATATCGGTGCCAGTACGCTATGAGCCAAGTACCAAACCGCGCCATATCGTCGATCACGACTGGTCAAAGCATGCACTGACGTTGTATGAAGTTGTGGCTCATGAAACCTGTAATGGTGAGGCAGTTACTCGGGTCATGCTAAAGCCAGTCACAGGCCGCAGTCATCAGCTACGCGTACATATGGTGTATGTCGATCATGTGATGATTGGCGATCCGATTTATGCTGAAGGTGCGGCATTAGAGATAGCTCCAAGATTGAACTTACATGCACAGCAATTGCGTTTAAAGCATCCAGTACTGGGTGCTTGGATGGACTGGGAGAGTCCCTGCCCATTTTAAGAGTTAGATTTTACCGCTTGCTGTTAATAGATGCGATAAACAGCGGCTCTAAAGCCAGCTATAAAATGCCAGTCATGTAAATACAAGGATGAAAGTATGCTTGATATCACCACGACCAAACAGGCTATCAAAAACCGCTTTAAAGGTAACAAGTCAAAGACAGATAAAGTAGCCGACTATGAAGTATTGATCATCGGTGCGGGTATTGCAGGTATTGGTATGGCTTGCCGTTTACAGCAACAGCAGCATAAAGGCCTATTCGGTCATAAAGCTCCCAAAAAGCAAAAGCAGGTAAATTCGACTAATAAGCATAAACCTCCACAGCGCTTTGCTATCTTAGAAAAGCGTGCTGATTTGGGTGGTACATGGGATTTATTTACCTATCCGGGGATTCGCTCTGACTCTGACGCACTTACCTTTGGCTATAATTTTAGGCCGTGGCTTGATTATAGAATGCTTGCAGCAGGCGATGATATCAAACGCTATATCGCCGATACGGCACGCGAGTTTGGGGTGACCGAACATATTCATTATCGGCATGAAGTTCAGCAGATATCATGGTCTAGTGAGGATCAACAGTGGTCAGCAACCATCAAAAACTATGCAAACGGTGAGAGGTTTGTTAAAACTGCCAAGTTTATCGTAGGTGCCACTGGTTATTATGATTATGAACAAGGCTATCGCCCTCATTTTGATGGAGAGGAGGGTTTTCACGGTCAAATCGTTCATCCGCAGCACTGGAATAATCTAGACTATAATGATAAAAAAGTCGTCGTTATTGGTAGTGGTGCCACAGCGATGACGTTGCTACCTGCGCTAGTAGATAAAGACAGTAATCAGTGTGCGCGTCATGTCACGATGCTGCAGCGTACGCCGACCTATGTGGCAAGCGTGCCGGGTGATGACCATGCTATTGACTGGCTATCTGGCAAGTTTTCACCATTATCAAAAGAGCAGGCCTATACGGTACTACGCGCGCGTAATGTGTTGAGACAGCAAGGCCTGTACAAAGTTGCAACTCACGCGCCCAAGGTGATGAAGGCAGTCTTAAAAAATGGGGTGAAAAAAGAGCTGAAAGGTAGCGGCGTCGACAGCAAGCACTTTATGCCCGACTATAATCCATGGGATCAACGAGTATGTGCGGTGCCTGATGGTGATTTATTCAAAGCTTTACAGGACAAACGCGCAACAGTAGTGACCGATCAAATCGGCCACTTTACGGCAACGGGAATTATGCTGCAATCTGGCCAGCATCTCGACGCTGATATCATCGTTACTGCGACTGGCTTAAAGCTACAGATGTTGGGTGGGGCCGCGGTATATATCGACGGTCAGGCCGTCGATATCGGCACGCGTATGACTTATAAGGCAGTCATGATAGAAGGCATACCTAATATGGCTGCACTGTTTGGCTATACCAATGCCTCATGGACACTAAAAATCGATTTGGCTTGTCAGTATGTAGTGAGGCTACTGGGGTATATGCATAAAAACCGTTATCAAGTCGCCATGCCACAAGCACAGACTGCAGATATGACAGCCTGTGCTCAAGTAGATACCGTAATGGGTTCGCTATCGTCTGGATATGTCAGACGCGGCAAAGACGAGCTACCTAAGCAAGGCGATCGCTATCCTTGGTTCGTGACCAACAACTATCTAAGCGATAGAGTCATGCTTAAGTATCGTAAGGTAAAAGACGACTGGTTACGGTTCAGTCGTTAGTATCTTGGTAATTATTGATGATGATTGTCGATGAAATCGGCCACTTGCTTGCTTAACATCTGCCACAAGGTCTCTTGAGCGCTTTTGCTGCCCCATGCATTATGCGGACTAAAGATAACACGCGGATGGTCGCTGATACTGAGCAAAGGGTCATTATCGGCGATCGGTTCTTGTTCAAACACATCGCTAGCATAGCCGATGATTTGCTCATTATTAACCGCGTCAGTTAATGCTTGGCTATCAACGATGCCGCCACGGGCGACGTTGACAATGAGCGGTTGTTTAACCATTTTTGCCAGAGTATCTTTATTAATAAGATGCTCAGTTTGTTCGTTCAATGGGCAGTGCAGACTGATCACATCCGCACGTGCCAGCACTTCATCAAACGCGGTATAGTCGTCGCTGCGTGGTTCACGTCCTTGGTGCTCTGCCCACAGTACGGTCATACCAAAGGCACGAGCAATCTCGGTCACGCGCTTGCCGATAGTGCCAATACCAATAATACCTAACGTCTTATCTTCCAAATCAATCAGCGGAATATCCAGCAGGCAAAAATTACCGTTTGCCAGCCACGTGCCATCAGCGACTTTCTGATGATAATGAATACCAGCACGCATCGCTGTCAGCATGAGCATAAATGTGTGTTCGGGCACGCTTTTGACCGCATAGCCAGCGACATTGAACAGCGCAACACCGTGCTTATCGCAAGCCTCTTGATCGACGTTATTCATGCCAGTAGCAGTCAGTTGGATAAGCTTAAGTTTCGGTAATTGCTTTATCACCTCAGCACCAATCTGGACTTTGTTGGTGATAATAATATCGGCGTCTTTGCAGCGCTCAATGATGACAGCCGTGTCTTTTGGCGTGTCGTTATAAGTGATGTAATCGCTCACACCCATTGGCGCGGGCAGGTCAATACCTTCAGAAAAAGTACCTTTATCTAAAAAAACGGCTTGCATGGCTAATCCTTACTTATTGTTGTCTTATAGATAATTAGCGAATAAACGGCTATCGCATGATTTCTTATCGGCTTAATGTAGCACGTTGATATTTTTAGTCAAAAACGAATTGGCCAAATATCGATTGAATAGATATAAGCTGCTGTTGAAATAGGATAATCTGTATTATTTAACAATCGTATATTGGTCTGACATAGTATCGATTAAATAGCTGATAAAATCATAGCTATCGCAAGCTGCCTCTTGAAAAGTCAACTTAACGCACTCATCTACCCGCTAACGTTATATAATGGTTGGGCTTAACGATTGGCTTGATTGGTGTTGTGGCACTTCTTCTATGTCTTTTTGACATTTTATGGTGTGAACAACCTTATTTAGCTATTGTTAGCCGCCATTGCTGTTTTCTAAGCTATCTATCTAAATTTCATTATCTGAGTACAAAAGACATCGCCTTATGACTATCTCTATTGCTTCATTGCACAGTACTGAATTCGCCGTTGGTCAACGTTATTTATCTGATACGGAGTCTGAGCTTGGCTTAGGTGTGGTCATCGATGTTGACGACCGATGTGTGCATATTTTATTTCCGCAAAGTGAAGAGACACGCGTCTACGCAAAAAACTCTGCGCCATTATCGCGCGTGGTGTTTAAGGTGGGCGATAGCATCTACGACCAAGATGGCAAAAGCTATACGGTCAATGCCGTTGATGAAGTCATGGGCGTACTTAAATATGGCGTCGATGAGCACGAGGGCGGCACTGCTTCTAAAGGAATAATGGAAACCCGCCTTGCTGCCAATATCACGTTGGCCAAGCCGCTTGAGCGTTTGCTTGCTGGCCGTATTGAACGCGGTGACTGGTATGAGCTGCGTCAAGATATCCTGCGTATGCAGTCAGCGCTGGCAGGTCATCCACTAAAAGGTCTAATGGGTGCACGTGTCGATATCATCGAGCATCAGCTATATATCGCACATGAAGTTGGCAAGCGTATCGCGCCGCGTGTACTATTGGCTGATGAAGTTGGCCTTGGTAAAACCATCGAAGCGGGCATGATTATTCATCAGCAGTTACTAACAGGCAAAGCTGAGCGTGTGTTGATTTTAGTGCCCGATAGTTTGCAGTATCAATGGATGATTGAGCTGCGTCGTCGCTTTAACCTAAACTTTGCCTTGTTTGATCTAGTGCGTACTGCGGCTATCAAAGAACACGATCCTGAACAAAACGTCTTTGCCACTGAGCAATGTATCATTGGTGGCATGGATCTATTACTCGATCACCCAGACTTATACGATCAAGCGATGGATGCAGGGTTTGATTTATTGGTCGTTGATGAGGCGCATCATCTGCATTGGGATGAAGCACAGGGCGGCAATGATAAGTATGACTTGATTGCAGATTTCGCAGAAGAAACGCCAGGCGTGATGCTATTGACAGCAACGCCAGAGCAGCTTGGTGCGCAAAGTCACTTTGCCCGTTTGCGTCTACTTGATCCAGATCGCTTTGATGATTTGGATGAGTTTATCGATGGTCAAGAAGCTTTTGCAGAAACAGCAGCAGTTGCTGGCGTCTTAATAGAAGAAAAGCCATTGAATGAAGGTCAAATCGCTGCTTTAAGTAGCCTACTAGACATTAGTATTGAAGAGCTATCCTCAATCAATGAAGATGAAAAACTACGAACGCATGCACTAAATGAGCTGTTAGATCGTCATGGTACAGGTCGTATTTTGTTCCGTAATACTCGTGAGAGTGTCAAAGGATTCTATGGCCGTAGTAGTCAGCCATATCCATTGCCACTTCCTGAAGCATGGAAAGATAGCTATCAAACCAATGGCAAGTTGCGTGAGCAGCTATGGGGCGAAGAAAACCAACCAGACGGTGGCTGGCTAGAAGATGATCCACGTGTTTCTTGGTTGATTGATATTTTGCGCGGTGAGCTTAAGCATCAAAAAGTTCTATTAATCGCTCGTAGTGGCGCGACGGTAGAGAGTTTAGAAGCGGTGTTGCGTCTGCATGCAGGTATCAAAACAGCTATCTTTACTGAGCAGATGACTTTGCTTGAGCGTGACCAAGCGGCCGCATTCTTTGCTGATAGTGAAGGCGCGCAGATACTACTGTGTTCAGAGATTGGTTCAGAAGGTCGTAACTTCCAGTTTGCAAGCCAGTTAATACTATGGGATTTGCCTGCTAATCCAGATACGTTAGAGCAGCGTATCGGCCGTCTAGATCGTATCGGTCAGACGCAGCAAATTATGCTACATGTACCTTACGTACAAGGTACAGCGCAAGAGCGTCTGTATCAGTGGTATAACGATGCGCTGAACATGTTCAATCAGATATCGCCAACCGCACAAAGCGTACAAGAGCAATATATTCAAGAGCTTAAGCCAATGCTTGAGGGTGCTGATACTTCTGAGAACAATGTCATCTTGCAAGACATTATTGACGAGGCGCTACAGACACGTTTGGGACTAGAAGCACAGCTACAAGCTGGTCGTGATCGTCTGTTAGAGTACAACTCATGTCGTCCGCGTGTCGCAGGTCGTATCGCCGATGCTATGCGTGACTTCGATGGTAATAATTTGCTGCCGCACTTTATTGAGCGTTTCTTTGCCTCTGCCAATATCGATCACAATATCCAGCGTGATGGCTCGTGGGTGATCGCGCCTATCGATAGCACTGAGATTAGTGATTATATTGATGGCTTGCCACTTGGTGATGAAGACGGTATGACGTTGACCTTCGAGCGTGAGCAAGCGCTTCAGCGTGAAGATATCGAATTCATCACTCACGAGCATCCATTGATGCGTGCAATTTATGAGCTAGCGAGTACCAGCACTTTTGGTAACACGACAGTTGCCATGCTCAAAAGTGCCGCTGTTCCGCAAGGTATGGTACTGCTAGAGGTAAATTTCCGTGTTGAAGCAATCGCGCCAAAAGTGCTTAACCTGCCAGCGACTTTGTCCACGCAAAACATCCGTGTCTTTATCAGTGAGCAAGGTAGTGATTTATCGGCTCGTATCAGTGCTGAGATGATTATGCCGCACGTTGAGCGTTTGGACAAAAACCGTGCCCGCCAAGTTATTAAAGTACGCGGTGATGTGATTGAGCAGCGTTATTACGAAGCTGAAGACATCGCTCGTCAGCAAATTGCTGAGATTGGTGAGCAAGCAAGTAGCCGCTTCAGCCAGCAGTGGTCACGTGAAATCAAGCGTCTAAAACACCTACAGACGATCAATCCAAACGTACGCCCTGAAGAGATTGAGCGTCTAGAGCAGCTTAAAGCTCAAGGTGAGCAAGCACTTGGTAACTTATCGTTAGTGCCGGATTCTATTCGCGTACTCGTAGCAGTTAAGCCATAAACATCGACGTATTTTTCAAAAACGAGGTGTTATTATACATCTCGTTTTTTTATGGTTGAGATTACTTGTTTTGATCTTTAGTTGTGATTTATCTGGCAAAAACAGACAAGCAATACTTATGAGTAAGCCGACAGTAACTAGTCAAAGCCACCAATATTGGGTAAGATGTTTACCTTTTCTATAGAAAATAAATATTCGGTGATAACATCGCTAACGGTGTCTGTATGTTTATTTTAAGGTCTCCTTCGACAGATCTTAACAAGTGATCTCGCATTATTTTACATTCAAATATGATGGCTATATGGCATCAATATCATCAGATGCTGAGCGTTTTTGATAAAAATAAGGAAACATATCGTCATGTCCGATAATCTACAACTGATTGATGAGCTGCTGGCTACTATCGCGCTTATTGAAGTTACCCCTGATGTTTTTGAGGGTAAAAGCCATGACTATGTGGGCAGTCGTATATTTGGTGGGCAAGTGCTCGCTCAAGCGATTATGGCAGCGGCGCATACATTAGATAAAGACAAACCTTGTCACTCACTGCATGGATATTTTTTGCGTGGTGGCGATATCAACCAACCAGTGATATACCAAGTCCGTCGATTGCGTGATGGTCGTAGCTTGTCTGCACGTGAAGTCACGGCTATCCAGTACAAAGAAGTACGTGGTAAGCCGCCTGTTGAACAAGTAATATTTTCAATGATTGCCTCGTTTTCACCGATGGAAGATGGGCTTGAGTATCAAGAAGACATGCCTGTCTATCCACCGCCAGAAGACTTGCTGACAGAGCAGGATCTAAAAGAAGAGAATGTCGGAAAAGTGCCAGAAGCGCTAAAAGCAAGATTTATGCGCCGCCGTCATGTCGAGATTAAGCCAGTGAAGCCGCGTAATCCGATTAGCCCAGAACCTATGAAACCCAAGCAAGCAAACTGGCTACGCATTCGTGAGTTAGGCAATCAGCCAGTGGCTATTCAGCAGGCACTATTGGCATTCTCGTCAGACTTTTATTTGGTTGGTACAGGGCTGATGTCACATGGTGTTAGCTTTATGACCAGTGGTCTACAGGCCGCTAGTATCGATCACTCAATGCATTTCCATCGTGATTTTGATTTGAATAAATGGATGCTGTACGACATGTGGAGCGATACCACGTCTAATGCGAAAGGCTTGAATCATGGTCAGTTTTGGCAAGATGGCAAACTGGTCGCTACCGTGCAACAAGAAGGACTCATGCGTTTACGTGTGCCAAAATCTTAAAGTTATTTAAACCCAGTTATCTTTATGTTTGAATAAAAAAAGCGACTCACTATTAATAGTGAGTCGCTTTTTTATTGCAACTTTTTACTCTAGGATCTTAACCATCGCGCGAGGCAGTCCTAGGCTGTCTTGCGCTTTTTGTTCGGTTAGCCACTTAAAGTCAATTTCAGCCGCTGCTAACTTCTGATTTAACTCAGTTACCTGCGTCGCGTCAATCGTCAATTTACGCGGGGTTAGATACCAGTGAAAGTGCGTCAGCGAATGCTTGATAGGCGCATCATCGAGCAAGGTATTGCTAACTGATTTTGCCACCAGTTCATTTTTTATGAGCCACTCATTTATGATTTGCTCAGCAATGGTGAATTCTGCTTCGTATACTTTTTCATTACTACGTACGTCATTTGGCATATTCGATAGTTTGTCATCATTAGCTTCTACTTTCTTCGCAGTGTTACCACTCGTTTTACCATCAACTTTTTCCACGAACTGTAACGGCAAACTCCATAATCCACCCCAGATACCATTGTCAGGGCGTTGTAGCCACAATATATCACCATCTGCACTTTCGATTAGCAGTGCATCACTGAATTTACTAGGTTTGGGCTGCTTTTTTGCTTTGACGGGATAATCAGTCTCGCGCCCTTGCGCATGGGCTAGGCAGTCTTCTTTTAATGGACATAATAGGCAGGCAGGCTTGCTACGGATACATAATGTCGCGCCCATATCCATCATGGCTTGCGCAAACAATCCTGAGTTTTCTGTCGGTGTCAGTCGCTCTGCCAATGCCCATAAATCTTTGGTGGTAGCAGATTTAGTGATGTCACCGTCGATAGCGGCCCAACGTGTCAGCACTCGTTTGACATTACCATCGCAGATGACGCCATAATGATGCAATCCCATCGCCATAATCGCGCCAGCAGTCGATGGCCCAACGCCCGAAACCGCCTCCCATCCTGCTAGTGTCTGCGGAAAGTCCCCCGTTTCATCAATGACTTCGACCAGTTGCTTAGCACCTTTATGTAAATTACGTGCGCGTGCATAGTAGCCAAGCCCTGCCCAATGCTCTGCTACGGTATCCCATTCTGCTGCGGCCAAGTCCTGCACGGTTGGAAACGACGCCATAAAGCGTGCAAAGTAGGGCAGTACGGTAGTCACTTGTGTTTGCTGAAGCATGACTTCTGATAACCAAACAATATAAGGGTTGGGCGTATCGGTTTGGTGCTGTTGCCAAGGTAAGTCATGACGACCGTTTTCGGCAAACCAATCGAGTAGGCGTGGGGCGAAGGAGTTTAGGGAAGTAGGTGACTGAGAAAATTGAGTAGGCAAGAGTATTCCTTGTAAGTTGAACAGGGATATATAGGATTTGGAGTTGGCAGGAAAAAAGGTAAATAGATAAAACTATTTACCAATATATGAGGCTTAATTGTTTATAAATAAAGGGGATAGATAGTATCACTATAGAGAAGTAAGAGTTTATCGATAGACACTGTCTAAAGTCTCACCCAATTCATTTTTCCACTCAATCCATCCGTTGGTCGAACGTCCTGATACTAGTGCGCTAGCTCCACTGGGTGTCTTAAATAAATGGTTTTCAATGAGTTTATAGCTTTTATCGTTTACGGCTACGAGTTTGCCGCTACTGAGCAGACTCTCTTTTAATTTAGTCACGAATGGTGGAGCTGATGACGTTTGTGTTTGGCGTATTAAAGAGCCTGCTAATATTACAAAGCCATCGTCGTCATAGTATCCTTTAGCATCACCATCTTTTACCTTATAGTAAAACAGGGATGGAATAGGTTTCGTTGGAGCTTCATCGATTATTTGAGTAACTTTAGCAATGGTGGAATCAGTCGATTTGCTTTTATAAGTCTCGTTGCTATAAAGGCTATCATGAATAGCCAAGGACTCGAAAATAGGCTGTCCTAAAGTGGATAGTAAAACATCAAGAGTGTGGAATAATTCCTCGCAATCAGCCTTTAATGGGTCAGGTGTATGCGGTTTATTACCATTATTTCCATTTTTTAGTTCGTAACGTCCCACCTCAATGGCAGTTGCGATAGCCTTATGTTCCATATATAGCGCATGGGTTTGTGTCATAGAGTTATTGGTCGAAAGCATGACAAAAGCCCGTGTCCAGAAGTCTTTGTCATCATGTTGGTTAAGACGTCTTTTAAGATCGCCAGTTTGTCCAACATAAAGTAACGGCTTCTCTACACTATCGGTATCACCAATCAAAAAATACAAACCAACTTGATTGGCATCGGGCATCGCAAAAAAATCGTCAATGTGGATACGGGGGATTTCAATCAATCTTACTGTGCGAGTAGTCATCTCTGCCAAACGCAACCCACGAGGGTTACCTTTTGGCAGATAAATTTGGATGGTTTTAGCCGATGGTATTAATGGATTCATAGTAGCTCATATTATTGGTGAATCTACTTCCTATTCTTCCGTGTTTTCAAACGACGCAAGCGCTTTTCTTCCTCTTTCGCCTTTTTCTTCTCTTCAGCAGCGATGCGCTGTTCTGCGACGACGATTTCTTCAGCTTCAGTCATTGCTGGTGTTTCTAGCGTGATGCGACCAATCTTCGCGCTACGCAATTCGTTAATGAGAATCTCAGACATACGATAAGTATCGACTTGGTTGCCCGCGCGTACACAGCCGCGATTACGTCCAGCCACTTCAAAAAACTCCCAATCAGTCTTTGGCAGCTCTTCAATTTTATAGCGGGTTTTTAGCAGCTCAGGATAGGCTTGCATTAGGTACTCAGCGGTATAGCTTGCCACATCAGCGAAGTCAAAAGCCGTATCACGAATACCGCCTGTCGCTGCGAGACGATAACCTGAGTTTTCGTTTTCGACTTTTGGCCATAGCATACCGGGCGTGTCATAGAGCATGATGTCATCGTCTAGTTTAATCAGCTGCTGTGACTTGGTCACGGCTGGCTCATCACCGGTTCTTGCTACCGCGCGTCCTGCTAGCGTATTGATCAGCGTTGATTTGCCAACGTTTGGAATACCCATAATCATCGCTTTGATTTGACGACCAGTCCCGACTTTATTAGGTACTAGATGTTTACAGATGGCGATGATGCGTTTGACATCATTGGCTTTTTCGGTGTCGCAAGCAATGGCTTTGACCCCATCTTGCTGCTCAAGATAATCCATCCATGCTTGAGTTAATTCAGGATCGGCAAGGTCAGCTTTGTTCAGGATTTTGATAACAGGTTTTTCGCCGCGCAGTGCTGCGACCATTGGGTTTTCACTACTATATGGAATCCGCGCATCGATGACCTCGATGACCAAATCCATCTGCGGCATGACTTCTTTGATTTCGTTACGGGCTTTGTTCATATGCCCAGGGAACCACTGAATACTTGCTCTCTTATCCATCTGCTTTCATAACCTTTTATAAAAAATGCTAAAAGTAAAACAATCAACGTTTACTTTCTAATGGTGTCCAGTTTACTACAGAACCACCTTGCTCACGGCACAATTTCACCCAACCAGCTTTGTCATTACGCCTGATTTTGGTTTTCTGTTTCCTCGTGTGCTGGTGGTAATGGGGCAAGGTAACCAATCAATAGTATTAAGCTGCCTGCACCAAGGAAGGATATCACTCGCCAAATTGCCTCAGTCTGTGACAAATCTACCAAGACCAGCTTGAGAACGACAATACCTAATAATCCAATACCCATAAACCAAAGCGCGCGCTGCCAATAGCGGCTGGCAAGGATAGTGGCGACCAAGGCTAAGAGCGTCCATAAAATTGTCAGTCCAGTTTGTACTTGCTCGCTTTGCCATGCGCCGCCTTGATAGTCATTCCAAAGTGGCGTACCAATAAAGGCGTGTAGCGTTCTGACCAACATGCTGGAGATTAACCAAAAACTGATCAGTCCCAATATAATTAGCAAATTCTCAGTGGTGAATACGCGCTTAGATTTGGCAGCTGCACTCGAATCGATAACGGTATCATTGCGACGGCGTTTACTAATGTAATACAGACTAAAACCAACCGATAATGTCAACCATGATGTGATGTCATATAGGTTGAACAATGGAAAATAAGACATTCCCCAAATCACACCGTAATAAGACCAATTGGTCAGAACAACCCACAGTAAAGCAATGGGAGCAAAGATGGCAGCGCATCCTAATAGTGCCTGTTGCCAATCAAACCAATACAGTAGACAGTGTTTTGAAACTTTATTAGTTGATGTATTTTCTGCATTTTGATTGATATGACGATGATTTAACCATAACCCAAATAATATGAGTGTCGCTGAAAACAAGAAAGCCATCACGCCATCAGAGTCTGGTAGGCCATAATGCGCCGCGGCAGCGACAAGTAAGATGCCCGTACCTAGCCAGCTTGCAGCAGTATAGCGTGAGGTATTTTTGTTATCGGACCATGTATCAGACCATGTTTTTAGCCATAGCTGACCCATAACTAACCAGCCAATTATTAAGCTTAGAAACACTAGCCATTCCGCTGTTACCCACGTCAAATTCTGCTCAAACTTTTGTGGCAGTTGTAGTATTAGCATAAAGTAGAACAAAGCTAATAATCCATGACTAAGCTGTCTAGTTTCCGCCCACGGACGATAGCGATTGATGATCCAATAAGCGATCAAGCTGATGAGTGCTGCTAGTGCAATTACCGTCGTGCTTGATTGCCAGATATCAAACCAATGATGCAAATCAAGCATTAGTACTTGTAGCATCCAAGCCATCGCGGTCAGTGTCAAAAATTTGATAAATCTAGGGCTGTGCCAAACGAATTTGAATACGCGGCTCTGACTATTGATTGAGGTCAGCCATTGCTGCGCCGCTTGCGTACTGACACCCAGCGCACGCGCATAGCCAGTCAATACATCTGATGTGCCGTCCAGGGTTTGTGTTTTCATTACTGAGGATTGTGATTGTATGACTGAGGATGTTGTAGTGCCTTTATTGTTAAGGCTATTAAGTTTGTTACTACTATCTAAGCTATTAAGCAGTATAGCAGGGGAGTTGCTAGCGCGTAAGATAAAGACGGTCGCTAGATAACTGAGCGCTGAAATACTAAAGGCCAAAACGGGATAGTCTTTGCTAGAGACTATCGCTGTCGTCACTAGCATACCAATGCTGATGAGCTGCAATAGTAAGCCGAATAGCACCGACCACGATCGCAACGAGCGTCGTCCAAACCATACTAGCGCTAATCCTTGTACTGACCAGCCAAAAGCAATCCATTCAGCATCTAGCGCCAGCGGAATAACGAGCGCAAAAAATCCTAATCCTAACGCTAGCATGCCTTCGGTGATTAAAGCATAGCGTTTACTGCGTTGGATGAACAACCAGCCCACCCCAAGATAAACCGTAGCCAAAATGGCACTGGTAATCGTAAGGGCGTTAAAGATGTCGTTTAGTAAGGCAGAAAACAAACCAAAAGCCAGTAGTGGTACTGAAAATAGTAAGCCTGTATCAATAGGAAATACATAGGAGCTGCCTACATGGGCTTTGTCCAAGTGTTTTGTGTCATCTACATTATCAGCATGACTGAGGTATTTTTCGTTTAGCGCATTATAGGTAATGATTTGCTGCGCATAACGAATGACGACGAATAAGTAAAGCAGCCAGTGTAAGGTTACTAACGCTACCAATGTCCAGCGCTGCGTTTCAATGACGGCGCTCAGGTTTTCGCTGATACCCCAATAGTATGCCAAGCCAAATGTCACAGTCACACCGAATATATTCAATATTTTCCACGGTCGATAATGAGCAATGACGGCAATCGTGACGTTTAGCAGTAGATAATAGGTAAATAACGTGACTAAGCTACCAGTATCTCCACTGGTCAAAATCGGTGCAAAAAATCCACCCGATAATGCTAATAATGCCAATGGGAAGGCGTTTTGACGTACGGCGAGAGCAATGGTAATGGCAGACAATAACCCAAGCCCGATAAAGCTTGGGATACTAGGAATGATTTCATAAACACTGTAAGCAAAAAAGGTGCTTAGATAAGCAATCGCTAAGCCTGCGCCCTGTAGCGTAATCCCATATGAGAAGCGTTTTGCGGTCAGCTTTAATCCAAGCGCTGCCAATGCTAACCCTGTAACGCCAACTGCTATCAACTTCGTGGCAATCGAAATTTCGATATATTCGCTTAATAAGCGAAGCAGGAGCACCACACCTACCAATAGCACCAATACGCCGACTCGCACGACTAAATTGCCACCGAAAAACCAGTTTTTGATTGAATGAATCAGTGAGGTCACAATAGGCAATGAGCGTTCATCTGGCTCAATCGGTGCGGTAGACGCCGTGTTTTTCGTATTTATCGAGGCGTTATCGTCTATAGATTTATCGTCATAGATACTTGATGCTGCATGTATGGTTGAGTTTGAAGCAACGGTAGGAAGCGGTGGTGGCGATACAGGCAGCTGATTATCTGGATAAGAATGTTGTGAGTCAAAAGTTATTTCTTTAGCATCATTGTCTTTAGCGTCACTGTTTTTGCGATCATGATCGTTAGTAGCAGTGTTGCGTGCGTAATTGCTTTTATCGACGAAAGGTGCAGACGGAGGCGTCATACTACGATGTCTTTGCTGCTCAAGCTCAGCCTGCAGCGTCGTCACATCACGGCGTAAATGTTCGATTTTTCGAGCTGTCCTAGTATATAACGCGACCACTACGATCAATAAAATCGTAAAAGCCAGCCAGCCCAACTGGGTCACCATTAGATACAACATCTTCGTCACTCAATCCAGTTTATAGTAAAGTGATAATGACGTGATTTAATAAGAAGCACAAGACTACTCTGATTACTGGTTTAAAAGACAGATGCTAAAACGCTGCTCAAAATAAAAGGGCAGCTTAATAATTAAGCTACCCTTTTTAATAGTCTTTATACTAAATCGTTTCTTATGCTAAATTGGCTTTCATAAACTCAAGCATGTTTTCCCAGCTTTGTTTAGCAGCTGCTTCATTGTAGCCAAGATCTACTTCATTTTTGGCTGCGCGCTCATCAGCATGCGGATTGGTAAAGCCATGCTTAGCGTTGTCATAAACATCGATAGTGTAGTCAACATCAGCAGCGTCTAGCTCAGATTTGAGACCTTCGATAGCATCCATTGATACCATTGAGTCATCACGGCCATGAGCAACCAACACTTTTGCTGCAAAGTTTTTGTCTGCTGGCTGTTTTGGCGTTGGGTTACCATGGAACGTAGCAACCGCTTTTAGTGGCATGCCTTCGCGAGCCATATCTAGGACGACTTTACCACCGAAGCAGTAACCGATTGCGCCTAGGTTGTCACCATCGACTGATAACTGATCGCTGAAATCATTCAAAATTAAGCGGCAGCGTGCCATTAGCATGTCTTGATCGGCCAGTACTTGCTCCATCCACATGTTTGCCTGCGCTGCATCAGTAGTTAATTTGCCTTCACCGTAAACGTCCATAGCGACAGCCGCATAACCTGCCTCTGCCAAACGCTCAACCACTGATTTTGGATGATCGACCACGCCCCACCATTCTGGTGCCACCAAGATACCTGCTGCTGGATTTTCATCTGAAGCATTTTCTGGTAGTGCTACATAACTGATAAGTTCTACACCGTTCTCGGTAGTACTGATTAATTCAAAAGTCTTAATTGACATATTATTGTCCTTTTTTATATTGTGAGTTTTAATTATTCGTCATTGTGATGGTTCGTTTTTCTAACTCGTACTACCTTAACGCCCATGTCTAGCAAAAACAGCTATAATACTGTAACGCTCTTTATCAAAATGCTACTGCGACTTTATGACTATAAATTTGTTAAACAAAAATAATGACCAGTCTGACTTGAACTTAGGTCTCGATGCAGCGGCCAAGCCTGCGCAATCGGTAAGTTTGTTCCCTGATAGTACCGATGTCGATTCTAATGCTAGTTCTAAGTCTGAGCCACTACGTCCGCAGTTTTGGTCGCGATTTGCGTTAACAGAACTAAACCATAGCGAGTGGGAAGCACTGTGTGATGGTTGCGGCAGTTGTTGCTTGATTAAGTATATCGATGAAGATGAAAGTGGCAATGTGGATGAGGAGATGGTCGAATATACCGATGTCACCTGCCAGTTGATGGACTGCGCGACGGGATATTGCAGTCACTATGCAACGCGTCAAGAGCACGTGCCAGACTGTATTCAGCTGACCATGGACAACTTGCCCAACATGATGTGGCTGCCATCGCATTGCGCCTATAAGCGTCTGTATAAAGGGCAGGGCTTACCAAGTTGGCATTTATTATTGACTGGGGATGCTGTGGTGACACAACAACAAATGCGAGCGGCCAACGTGGGCGTCGCTGGTCGCTGTGTCACGGAAATCGGTATGTCTGATGAAGAAATGGAGACGCGGGTGGTTAACTGGGTCAATCCTTAGTCTACAATTAATTAGATGCCTGAGCAGTAGATTTAGCTTTCGCTTCAGCACTG
Source organism: Psychrobacter sp. Ps2 (assembly GCF_022129405.1). NCBI lineage: Bacteria > Pseudomonadati > Pseudomonadota > Gammaproteobacteria > Moraxellales > Moraxellaceae > Psychrobacter > Psychrobacter sp. Ps2. The sequence goes on from NZ_JADQAM010000045.1 coordinate 50,774, forward strand.
GCTTGCGAGTTAGCCAATGCTGGTATCGGAATATCTTGACGAATCTGCTGTGAGAATCTGCGGCTGTTTTTATCTCTATCGATATCAGACTGTGAGTTGACTTGATTGTCAAAGCCTTTTGCTTTTGGGTTGATATGAGTACGCTCATACCACGTATTCATTGACCAAGGCTGGTTGTCCTTTTCTGGCGCCGCATCCAACATGCCTACATCATATAGATAGTTCGGTAACCAACCAGAGACCCAAATTCGATAATCCCATGGCAAACGATCGCCACTGACGATACGCGCCATATAAAAGATAATATTGGTACAGTTGCTGAGCAATGTATTGTACCAAGCAGGTTTAGCGTTCAAATCATCAGCCGCCGTTAGATAAGATTCAAATAGCGACCTCACTTCATGCTGCTGCAAATTACTGATAGGAAACAGATAAACCTGCTCGCCGCGCGCATTGCTGCGAGTGTAAATAATATCGCGCTCTTCTGCGGCAATCAGGCTCAGCTCATAACGTCGAAAAAACCCAGCCAGCGCTGAAAAAGACTCGCCGTCTTCTTTACGTATCTCAAATGAGAAGGCAAGTGGTCTATCACCTTCAAATCGAAAGCTAACTAAGGTATGAGCGATTAGTGGTCCCATCCAATAAGAGTTGGTCACATCAACGCCAGAGAGTTTAGACAGATCAATCGTACGGGTATCCCAATGCTCGGTAGCGTCTTCTTCAGTTTGCCAATCAAAGTTACGAACATTGGTTAAAGTAATCAAGTCAGGGTTAGTCGCATCGCGCTCATAGGAGACTCGTTGGTCGACCTCAGCCATCCATTCTCGATCTTGTTTCGGTTCGATAGAAAAAAACCAACCTAGACCCACAAGCCAAATAGCGCCATATACGCCGATAAGCAGCTTGGTTGCTGTGCCTTTACCAATTGATTTTTTATTAGATAGTGAGTCACTGTGCAATACTTTCGTTACGGCATCCCAATAACGTGTACTTAGCAGCGCAGCTAATATACCTACAATCGCTATCGTCGCAAGCCAAGTCAATACTGAGCTGACGCCGTATTGATACCAAATCGCGAGTAACAACCATAGCGCTGATAACAGTAACGTAACGGCAATTAAAAAAGTCATAAGACGCTGGCGCCATGTAGACTTTGGCTGATTGCTATTTGATGAGCTGTTTTTTGATATTTCGCGTTTTAAGTCAAGACTCTCTAAACCACGGCTCTCTAAACCACGACTGTCTGTCTGTCGACTACGCGTATGCGACGAGAGTAAGCGAGAAAAAACGGAACGTAACGACATAGGGTTTGCTTTGATAAATAAAGGCTTTGACCATAGCAAAGTTTATAACACGCTGACAATACAATTTGAGTGAATTTGTCGTTGAATGTCGGTGAGCCTTGCGATAAAGTGAAGCTAATTTGTACTAGCAAATTTGTTATTCATCCATTAATTAATAACAAACTAGCTGTTTTATTTGCTACTTTTATCCCCATCTAGGCTCTAATTGTTTTTTTTATTGAGTATTGTTCATTTTTATATTGAATACTATTCTGATTTTTATTAACTAAAGAGGTTAAATCACACCACCATGTCTGACGACACTCCCAGCCCGAGTAGTTGGTCGATGCGCGGCTTAAAACGCTGGCTATCGACCGCCCCCGAAACCCGTGATGAATTGATTCGTCTGGTACAAGACTCGCGCCAGTTTTTAGAGCCTGATACGGTCGATATGTTAGAAGGCGTGCTAGATTTGCCTGCGACACAAGTCCGCGAAATCATGACACCGCGTCCGCAAGTGATTGGTCTGCACGAGAGCACTAGTCTTGCTGAAGTGATGGACATCATTCTTGAGACCACCCATTCGCGCTATCCTGTTTTTGACAGTCAAGATGATGATGCCGTCATCGGTATCTTATTGGCAAAAGACTTGATTCCTATTTTGGTACATATGGTTCGCAACCAAGAAGACAAAATTGACAGTAAGCGTCTTAGAGATTTGGTGCGCCAGCCGTTATATATTAGTGAGACGGCTCGTTCTGATACCTTGCTACGCTCATTGCAGCGTACTCAGGTACATATGGCGATTGTCGTTGATGAGTTTGGTAACTTTGGTGGTGTGGTCACCATGGAAGATTTGTTGGAAGAAATCGTTGGCGACATCGTTGATGAGCATGATGACTTTGATGAAGACAGCGATATCAATAACATTGTCCCTGATCCAGAAAAACCAAACACATGGCGTGTGCAAGCGTCTACAGTAATTGAAGACTGTAATGATGAACTGGGTAGCCGTTTTGACGATACCGATGTCGATACGATGGGCGGTCTGGTCATGCAAGCACTTGGCTTCGTTGGTGATTTAGAAGGCGAGAGCGTCGTGATAGATGATTGGAAAATTACCATTACCGATGTCGAAGGGCGATTTATCCAAAACCTAGAGCTGACCAAAACCAATGCTGAGCAACAGATATTGATAGGCAGCCACTAGCTTGCTTATAGTGTCACGATAGTTGGTCAATGAATAAAACTTGTTAGCAAATTAATAAAAAACACGATGAAAAATCGTGTTTTTTGCTTTCTACCTTTTGAACTCTAGAATGAGGTTTTAGCTACGCAAATTTACCCACTTGTAGGTTTTGACTGGTATCATGGGTGGGTTTTATTTGTGGCCCTGCATAAAGCATTGTGCAGTCAGGTTTTGCGTGAGTGTTATCTCATCGCTTAGCTGAGAAATTTTAGAAAATATGGTTTTGGATAACTGCTATGCGTCTGTCTACTGTTGATTTACAAAAACGTTTGAACCCCGATAAGCCAAAAGGTTTACATATGGGGTTGACGGTACTAATAGCTTGGCTGGCAGGGGCCGCTTTTATACTCGCGCTCGCGCCTTATGATATTTGGCCAGTTGCCTTGGTGTCACCTGCCATCTTATATGCGTTATTGGTACCAGCGATGACAGGTCGCCGTGCCTTTCTAATTGGTCAAGCCTACGGTACGGGACTGTGGTGTGTTGGCGCGTTTTGGCTATATACCTCGATACACGTTTATGGCGATACGCCTGCATGGCTTGCGCTGATTATGATTGCGCTCATGGGTCTAGGCATGGGACTGTTCCACGGCTTTTTGGCGCTAATTTTTAATCGTGTGGTCGGCAAGCAGCCTTTATCTTTTGCCGCCCTGTGGATACTCCAAGAGTGGATGAAAACGTGGCTGTTTACTGGTTTTCCTTGGCTATTCGTTGGTTATGCGTTTACTGAGCAGTACTGGTTGTCGTCGCTCGCGCCTGTGGCTGGTGTCTTTGCAGTTTCTTTCGTAGCGGTATTATTGGCTGCCAGTATCGTTGAGCTGTTGCGACGCCGCGGTGGTTATATGATTCCATCGATAGCATTGCTAATCATTAGTAGCACGCTATGGTTGATAAATCCGCAGTGGACCAAACCAAAAGGCACCCCTGATTTATCGGTATCTTTGATTCAGGGTAATATCCCACAAGACCTAAAATGGCTCACCGAGTATCAGATTGAAACGCTAAAAATCTATGCAACGTTGACCCGTGACGAGTGGGGACGTGACATCGTGCTGTGGCCTGAATCGTCGATTCCTATGTTTCAGACAGAAGCTGTTGGTTTTATCAGTGAAATGGTCGCGATGGCCAAAGAGACTGACACGACATGGGTGACAGGTATTCCTTATAAGGATGAAGCAGCGTTTGATGCCAGTACAGATAAGTATCCGCCATTCTACAATAGCGTGGTAGCGCTAGGGGCACAAGCAGAGGGGCTGTATAAAAAGCAACGTCTGGTGCCATTTGGAGAATATATTCCATTCCAAGGCGTGCTCGATATTCTACCTAATCTAGCAGGTAGCCAAGACATTATGAGCTATAGTCGCGGCAGTGATCAGCAGTCGCCGCTACGTGTGCGAGGGCATAATTTAGGTGCAGCCATCTGTTACGAAGTGGCGTATCCAGATACCACGCGCAAAAACGCGATTGGTACGGACTTCTTATTAACCATCTCAAACGATGCTTGGTTTGGTACGTCAGCAGGCCCACTACAGCATCTACAGATGGTACAGATGCGCGCGTTAGAGAATGGTCGTTGGTTTATGCGTGCGACCAACACAGGTGTGACAGCTATCATCGACCATAAAGGTCGTATCGTAGAACGTGCACCGCAGTTTGAACGTACTGTATTGCGCGGTGATATTCAGGCGCGAGTTGGTAACACTCCATTCATGCGCTTTGGTCAGTATCCTATTTTGTTTATCATGACACTGTTGCTGATACTCAGCTATTTGGGTAAACGTCCGAAGACTCCAGTACGTTTGGTTAAGTAAGATGTGTTGATAGCGAATAATAGATAACTGATTAAGTAGTTAGTTGTCACAAGTGTCAAAAACGAATGTTAGAATTGTGGATAATAAACCCTTTAAATACTTAAGGGTTTTCACAAATCAGTATAAATTGCGATATAATAGGTCAATATTTCAAATATTTTGTGCAAGGTGGATAAGGTATGTCAGAAGGTATCGTTAATAACAATCCAAAAAAAGAGCTGTTATTCGCTTTAGGTGGCATTGCCATGTTCTTAGGTATTGTCTTACTTATTGGTGTTTCTGCGTTTTTGCGTCCAGCAGGCGAGCATATCACTGCTGAGACAACTGAAGCATCAGCTGCGGCAGATGAAGCAGAAGCTACTGCTACTGCTACTGAAGAAGAGGCGGCTCCAGCCGATGCAGAAGCTGCAACAACAGAAGAAGCGTCAGATGCTGCAGCGCCTGATACCATGGCAGATGCAACCGTAACCCCAGCGACAGATGCAGATAGTGCAGTTGTCACCGCAGAAGCTGGTACAGCAACTGCTTCTGGTACTGTAAGCCAAGCTGCTGTTGCCGATGCGGATTTGACAGCTGAGCAAGCGGATGGTGACTTAGAAGCTGGCGATACCGCAGCACAGTAGTCTGTAATACGGTCAATCAAATGAGTGGTAATGCTACCTGTCTATAAAATAAGTGACTTTACCACGTCTCTATCAATAGTACTTTAAGTATGATGATAGAGACTTTAACATCTAAAAAAAGCTCGTTCTCAATAGTTGAGAGCGGGCTTTTTTTATGGGTATTTGTGTAATTTTTAGCCAACTTTTTCTTTACTTGATTATAACCAAGTGAAACAATGTTCCGCCTATATGACCGTTCATCCGAATAATTGAGGGTTCTGTCATTACCAAAATAATCTTTAAAGGAATAAAGTTGTGAGTACACAGTCTAAATCAGAAGCTAGTGCAGTTGAGCTGGAAGCACTAGATAATGGCTTTATGGGACATCCCGCGCCATTACGCTCATTGTTTTTTACCGAAATGTGGGAGCGATTCTCCTATTATAGTATTCGTCCACTATTAGTTCTATTTATGGTGGCAACAGTGAGCAGTGGCGGTTTTGGCTTCGATGAAGTCACCGCCTCTGCTATTTATGGTATTTTTGCGGGTTCGTTATACTTAGCAGCAGTACCAGGTGGTTGGTTAGCAGATAACTGGCTAGGTCAAGAGCGGGCGTTGTGGTGGGGTAGTATTATTATTGCCCTTGGTCACTTGTGTATCGCGCTTTCAGCGATGTTTGGCATGACGCTGTTCTTTGTTGGTTTAATCTGTATTGTCTTAGGCTCAGGGTTATTTAAGACCTGTATCTCAGTGATGGTTGGCGCCTTGTACCCCAAAGGCGACTCTCGCCGTGATGGCGGTTTTACCTTGTTTTACATGGGTATTAACATCGGTGCGTTATTAGCAGCACTTATCGTTGGCGTATTCAAAGAAAAAGGCATGTGGCATGTCGGCTTTGGCGTTGGTGGTTTGGGTATGTTGGTCTCATTACTGATTTATCGTTTTGTCGCGCAAAAGAACTTAACGCGTTATGCACGCGCCAAAGGTATCTCAGCCGAGTGGGAGAAATCTAACGACCATTACAAAAACATCGGTCGCTGGGTTGGTGGTTTTGTCGCATTGCTAGTAGCCGCAGTGCTATTAGTGTCTACTGGCATGATATCGTTCAATCCTGAGATGGTTGCAGAGTATATGACGTATATCATTGCTGCGGTGGTCATCTTGTATTTTGCGATTATGTTTATCTCACCGAGATTGGATAAGACGGACAAACTACGCTTGTTAATTTGCTTTGTCTTAATCATTGGTTCGACGCTGTTCTGGTCAAGCTTTGAGCAGCAACCAACGTCTTTTAACTTGTTTGCTGATCGTTATACCGATCTGAATGTTTTAGGATTTGAGATACCAAGTATTTGGTTCCAGTCATTGAACCCGCTATTTATTTTAATATTGGCACCTATCGTTAGTATTATTTGGGTCAAGCTTGGTAACCGAGGTCTTGAGCCTAGCAGTATGGCTAAGTTTGCACTCGGTATGCTACTGGCAGCCGCAGGTTTTGCCTTGATGATTTTTGCTTCAAAAAGCATTTTAGCGCCTGGTGCTGGATTGGCATCGCCGCTATGGTTGGTAGGTAGTTTATTATTATTGACGCTAGGTGAGTTAGCATTAAGCCCAGTTGGGTTGTCTGCCATGACTAAATTGGCGCCAGAGGGTATGCAAGGCCAAATGATGGGGCTGTTCTTTGCTTCTATCGCTATGGGTAACTTGGTTGCAGCCTTCTTTGGTGGTCATGTATCTGCTGACAAAATCGAAGGATTGCCAAGTCTGTTTACCACCATGACCATCTTCTTGGTAGTTACCGCTGTATTATTATTGATACTAGCAAAACCTATCAATAAAATGCTTAAAGAAAGCGAGCATGAAAAACAACTGGCCAAGCAATAGGATAGTCTGATGTACATTTGTGATTAACAACAGCACAAGTGACATATGATGAGACGTGTTACCATTACTGGTAGCACGTTTTATTGTTTTAGTTAGTGAGATATTTGGCATAAGCTATTGAAAGCTTACTATCTGCCCAAACATCTAATGATAGCTCACGATAAACAGCAGTACAGCGTTTTATAAGCCTATATTAATTCAATTTTTTATTCTCAATAAGCAGAAGCAATTACCCAAACAAACATAATTAAATAGCTAAATAAGTAGACTGTTTGCTTGAATAATTGCTATCGATAATAAATGTCTTATTAAAACTAAAGCGGTAACAAGAACTCAAACAAGACGACTATTAGAACAAGACGATTGTTAATAATCGCTCCAACATCAAATTTTTATAACTTCTATAAGGACACATTCAATGAATAAACAAGCCATTCACGAACGTACTGCTAATTTACGTAGTACCTTAGCCGCGCAAGATCTCACCGCAATTATCGTACCCTCTGCTGATCCACATTTATCTGAATATCTACCAGAGTACTGGCAAGCACGCTTATGGCTATCAGGGTTTACCGGTTCTGTCGGTACGCTGGTTGTGACTGCTGATTTTGCAGGTCTATGGACGGATAGCCGTTATTGGGTACATGCTGCCGACCAGTTAGAAGGCACAGGTATTACTTTAGAAAAGCTTGCGCCAGGTCAGCCAAATCATATCGACTGGCTAGCCGAGCATTTGCAAGAAGGAGATAGCGTAGCAGTAGACGGCAATGTGCTATCTATCGCTGAGCAAGACCGCCTGCTAAATGCTTTTGATGCTAATGATATTACTTTGATCACTGAGCGTGATGTGCTGACAGAGATTTGGACAGATCGTCCAGCACTACCAGCGGCCAAATTATATGCTCACGATGAGCAATTCCTTGCTCAGTCTGCCACCTCAAAGCTTGCAGCAGTACGCGAAGGCATGGCAGAAGCAGGTGCGACCCATCATTTACTTTCAAGCTTAGATGACATTGCTTGGTTGACGAACTTGCGCGGTGCTGATGTTGATTACAATCCGGTATTCTTGTCACATATGTTGATTGACGCAGACAAAGCAACATTGTTTGTTGATACTGATAAAGTAAATGAAGATATTGCACAGAGTCTAAAAGACAGCGGTATCACATTGGCTGATTATTCTGCTGTGCAAGATGCATTGAGCGCATTGACGCCAGACGATTTATTATTGTTAGATCCGAGCAAAGTCGCAGTAGGCACACTCTCAAAAATGGCAGACGATGTTGGTTTTATTGAGCAAATGGCGCCTAGTACATTACTCAAATCTGTAAAATCAGATGCAGATATCGATCATGTGCGTGAAGCGATGCGTCAAGATGGCGCTGCTTTGGCTGAGTTTTTTGCCACATTTGAGCAGCGTCTAGCAAACGGCGAGCGTTTAAGTGAGCTAGATGTTGATAGCATGCTGATAGACGTTCGCAGTCGTCAGCCGCATTATGTCTCGCCAAGCTTCCCAACCATCGCAGGCTTTAATGAAAATGGTGCATTACCACATTACCGCGCAACACCAGAGAAATTCAGCTACCTTGATGTGGCCGAGGGTGAAGGCGGGTTACTACTGATTGACTCAGGCGCACAATATCAGAATGGTACGACTGATATCACCCGCGTAGTCGGTATTGGACAAGTCACTGCTGAGCATAAACGTGACTTTACGATTGTGTTAAAAGCCCACATTGCGCTGGCTCGTGCGCATTTCCCTGATGGTATCGCCTCACCGTTGATCGATGCTATCTGCCGTGCACCATTGTGGCAAGCACAGATGGACTATGGTCATGGTACGGGTCACGGCGTTGGGTATTTCTTAAACGTACACGAAGGCCCACAAGTCATCGCCTATAGCGCCAGCACGCCAAAAGAGCGCGCAATGAAAGTCGGTATGATTTCAAGTAATGAGCCAGGTCTATACCGCGAAGGAAAATGGGGTATCCGTATCGAGAACTTGGTAGTAAATACGCCAGTTGCTAAGCCTACTGAGACAGAGTTTGGTGATTTCTTAAACTTTGAGACCATCACTTACTGCCCAATTGACACGCTTCTGATTGAGCCGTCCCTGTTGGATCAAACCGAGATTGATTGGCTAAATGACTATCATAGTCAAGTCTTCGCAGAGCTAAAAGATCGTGTTGAAGGTGCAGCGCTTGAATGGCTGACTGAACGTACCAAAGCCATTTAATACCAAGCTCAAAACATTAACTAAAAGTACTAAAAAGCCCCGTAAATTATTTACGGGGCTTTTTAGTGTTCGTTATTTAGTACTTACTACTGAGCAGCTGTTTCTAGCTGTAGGTTTAATACTGAAAAATAATCACTGTCAGTGAATGTTTTTCTTAGCAGCTTCATTATTAGTAGTTGAGTCATTCTGTTCGCTAAAGTGTTGGGTTACCTCAGCACGGAGCCAAGACTTTAGGTTTTCAGACATTAGCATCATTTGCTCACTTAGATAGTCATCGACCTGAGTTTCTAGCTCGCGGATTAGCTGTTGGTGTGTTGCATCTAGCTTCGCGTCTTTTAAGGCCAAATTAATCGCGGCACTGGCTTTATTATTAATATCTTTAATGTGGTTATCACTAAGCGTATGTGCCTGTTCGCTAATGGTTTTGTTATCAGTATTTTTACTATCGTTAGTATTGCCTTCAGTATTGACGACTTCTGATGCCAATTTTTCAATCTTTGCACTAGAGTTATCAGTAACAAAATCGTCAGTAACAGCGCTATCTGCCACGACTTTATCTGTGTTTACTTTAGCTACGTCGGTAGCAGCCATTTCTTTGTCGTTGTCTGTCTCTAACGCTGACTGCGTATTTTTTTCTTGTTCTTTTTGAGTCGTTTCTGCCTTACGTGTGGCTTCTTCTGCTTCTTTTTTCTTCTGCTCGTCTTCTAGTTTTTGTTTTGCAGCAGCCGCGTCTTCTTGCTCTTGTTTTTCCGTGATTGCTTTAGCAATGGCTTGCTCTGCATTGTAGTTATCATATAGCTCGTCTACATGCGCATCTAAATCATGGGTATTAAAAGTGAAGTCTTCAAATGAGGTGTCAGATTGCAGCAGAGTAGTGATGTCTTTTAGTTCTTGAGTAATTGCTGCACGTACTGGCTCAGGTGCACACGTCCAGCGTTGATAAAACTGATGGGAAAATGAGTAGCTTGACATGGTATCTTCCATAAATGTTCCAAAAATTACCCCTTATCATACGCAAGTACGATAAGGGGCTGCAAGTGGACAAACGTAGCAAATCTGACACCAACGTTACAACGCATTCATTACCATGCGCTGCGATGTGGATGGGCGGCTGTTATTGATTGACAGGCCAGCGAGCAAATACCAATGAGCCATTGGTACCACCAAAGCCAAAGCTGTTGGATACTGCATACTGCAAGTTATCAACTTTGCGTGATTGATTAGCCACATAATCAAGGTTGCAGTTGTCCTCGATATCATCTAGATTGATCGTAGGTGGTACATGCTGATGCTGTAGCGCTAGTACTGTAAAGATAGCTTCAACTCCGCCAGCAGCACCAAGTAAGTGACCGGTCATCGATTTGGTCGAACTAACTAAGATGCTTTCTTTTACAGGAGAGAATACAGTTTCGATAGCAATAGACTCAGCCACGTCACCCGCAGGGGTACTAGTACCATGAGCGTTGACATAACCGACGCTTGATGACTCGATACCAGCATCGTTTAGTGCATTTTGCATCGCTCTTGCCGCACCGCTACCATCTTCTGGTGGCGCAGTAATATGACTGGCATCATCGCTCATACCGAAACCGACTAACTCTGCCAATATCGTTGCACCGCGTGCTTTAGCATGAGCAAGGCTCTCTAATACCACCACACCAGCACCATCACCAAGGACAAAACCGTCACGACCTTTATCAAATGGACGCGAGGCTTTGGTTGGTTCGTCATTGCGCGTAGAGAGTGCATGCATAGCACTAAAGCCAGCTATACCAAGTGGGCTAGAGCCTTTTTCACTGCCGCCTGCCAACATAACGTCAGCATCACCGTAAGCAATCAAACGAGCAGCAAGACCCATAGCATGAGTCGCAGTGGTACAAGCCGTTGAGGTCGCAAGGTTTGGGCCTTTTAACTTATGCTTAATTGCTACCAGTCCAGCGGCCATATTAACGATAGAGCCTGGGATAATAAAAGGTGAGACTTTGCCTGCGCCTTTTTCGTGTAAGGTATCACGGCTGTTTTCAATCGTTTGAATACCGCCAATACCTGAACCTAAAATAATACCAAAGCGATCTTGGTCAACGCCTTGCACAGGCGCATCAGCAGCACTGACTTCCTCGATAAAACCAGCGTGCTTTAGTGCCATAGCAGAAGCGGCAACCCCATAATGCATGAACTCATCATAACGACGCGCATCTTTGGCATTCATATATTGCTTAGCATCGAAGTCTTTGATCACGCCTGCGATTTGCGCACGGTAGCCGGTGGCATCGAAATGCGTAATCGGTGAGATACCACTCTCGCCATTGAGCAATTTGGTCCATGAGCTATCGACGTCTAGACCGAGCGGCGTAATAGCGCCCATACCTGTGACTACCACACGCGTATCATCAGAACGCTCGTAGTGAGGTGGTTTTTGACGCGATTTATGTACAGGTGCTGCAGTCATATTATTTGTGTCATCAGTGGTGGCTTGGTCGATAGGTGAACTACTATTCTGGCTCATGCGATATATCCTATACTTACAGGTCCTAAGAGGATGGCGTTTCAAAAGTCATTATAAAACACATAGGTGCACGTATGTAAACTAAAATTTAACTGGTCAGGCAAAACATACTTGGCCCAATACCACGCCTTTATTTGCACCAGTTACCGCTGGTAAATTACCAGTTTCACCCATCAATGTTTGTTTGGCTAACCATGCAAAAGCAACGGCCTCGACCCACGTTGGCGCAAGTCCTAAATGTTCAGTGGTTTTTACTGTGCAATGGGGTAGATGAGCTTGCAGGCGCGCCATTAAATAGTCATTCAATGCGCCGCCACCGCAAACATAGACCGAGCTGTTTTTTGAAGGGCTGACAAACATATTAATTTGCGTACTGGCACTGATAGCCGTTAGCTCAGTCAAGGTTGCTTGCACATCGGCTGCTGAATAACTGATGTTAGCATTGGCTTGTTCAAAAGCCTGTAGCTCATTTTGAAGCCAAGTTAAGTTAAAGTCCTCACGACCTGTGCTTTTTGGATGAGCCTGAGCAAAAAACGGATGTGCCAAAAGTTGCTGTAATAATGGTTCAATGAGAGTTCCAGACTGCGCCCAAGCGCCACCTGCATCATAAGCATTGTCGGTATGCAAAGATATCCACGCATCCAATAATAAGTTGGCAGGTCCAGTATCGTAACCAACAACTTGAACTTCCTCACTGGCTGGCAAGACGGTTATATTGGCAATACCGCCCAAATTTAATATCACGCGTGTGTTATCGGATGCGCCAAACAGTGCTTGGTGGAAAGCAGGAACCAACGGCGCACCTTGACCACCAACCGCCATATCACGACGTCGGAAATCATTGACCACGCTGATGCCTGTGCGCTCAGCGATGATATTGGCATCGACCAGTTGCAACGTGAATCCCATCTGCGGGCGATGGCGTACCGTTTGACCATGACAGCCAATCGCTAATACTGACTCAGCATCGATATCTGATTGCTGCAATAAAGTATTGACCACCTCGCTCGCAAATTCAGCATATGCACGACTTGCCCAGCCGAACCAATCCAATTCACTGTTTGGTTCATTGGCCTCTGGTACGAGTTGATTCACAGCATTCGGCTGACACAATGCCAATAGCACTTCACGCAGACGTGGCGGAAAATCTTGGCTATAGGTCGCCAGTAGTTGCATCGGCGGTTGAGTGTTGTCTTCGTTGCTCATCTCAGGATTAAACTGACAAAGAACAGCATCCATACCGTCCAAACTGGTGCCAGACATCATGCCGATATATAAACCATCATCGAAGCTTTCAAATACCGTTTGCTCAAGGGCATCGGTCAACGTGGCATAGTTCGAATTATCAGAGGTCAAATCATCAATATCGTCGGAGCTGTTATCCAAACCATTATTCATAAGCAAGTCTGCGAGGGCATTATGGTCAGTATCAGCAATCGATGCGGGGTTGGTCATGGCAATTTACCTTAAAAAACGCTAGTATATCCGTCAAATTCTAGCATTTTTTCCAACCTTTTGAGGTTCTAAACTTCCTAAGGTATTGAGCCAGTAACCGTCATTCATAAAAATCCCAATTAAAGTGATATATAGAGAGCATCATGACCAATCAAACTTACACCCTAGAAGAACAACTGGCCCTTATTCAGCGTGGTACGCAAGAGATATTGTCTGAAGATGACTTAGTGGCTAAGCTAAAGCTCAATCGTCCACTACGTATCAAGGCTGGCTTTGATCCTACCGCCCCTGATCTGCATTTAGGTCACACAGTGCTGATCAATAAGCTTAAGCATTTCCAAGATTTGGGTCATGAAATTTATTTTCTAATCGGCGATTATACCGCCAAGATTGGTGACCCTTCTGGCAAAAACAGCACGCGTCCACCATTGACTGATGAGCAAATCAAAGCCAACGCAACGACTTATGCTGAGCAAGTATTTAAAATCTTGGACAAAGAAAAGACTCGCGTGGTCTTTAACTCTGAGTGGTTCAATGACATGAGCGCCGCTGATATGATTCAGCTTGCCAGTCAGCAAACCGTCTCGCGTATGCTTGAACGTGATGACTTCTCAAAACGCTATGCATCGCAAACGCCCATCTCAATCCATGAGTTTCTTTATCCGCTAGTACAAGGCTACGATTCTATTGCGCTTAAAGCAGACGTTGAGCTTGGCGGTACCGATCAGACCTTTAACTTGCTAATGGGTCGCACGTTGCAAGGACGCTATGGCCAAGAGCCGCAAGTTTGTATCACTGTGCCAATCTTAGAAGGGCTAGATGGTGTCAATAAAATGTCCAAATCACTGGGCAACTATGTCGCTATCTATGATGCACCAGGCACCATGTATCAAAAAATCCTGTCGATGCCAGACACACTAATCCATCGTTACTTTGAATTTTTAAGCTTTAAGCCAATGGAAGAAGTTGAAAGATTGATGCGCGAAATGGAAGATGGCCGTAATCCGCAAGAAATCAAACGTATCTTAGCCGAAGAATTAATCGAGCGTTTTCATGATGCTGATGCCGCTGCTAATGCGCACAAATCTGCGGGTAACGTTTTAGCTGATGGCGAACTACCAGTCGACTTGCCAGAAATCATGTTAGATCTAGAGGGGCAAGATGCCTTATTTATCACCCAAATCCTAAACCAAGCTAAGCTCGCTAAAAACAACTCAGCAGCCAAAGACATGGTAAAACGTGGGGCGGTCAAAGTAGATGGCGAAGTCGTTGATGGTGGCTTTAGTCTAACCTCAGGTCAGACGGTCGTAATTCAAGCAGGCAAAAAAGCTTATGCAAAAGTGACGGTTGGTTAGATAATCTATAAAAATGATTAAGAGCGAGGTCGGCAGTAATTGTCGACCTTTTTTATGAAGCGATAATTAGCAGCCATTTTTTAATAGTAGGAGTTTGCTATGACTAAAACCATTCCCCAAGGCATTTACCGCCACTATAAAGGCAGCTTGTATCAAGTGTTGCATACCGCGCAGCATTCAGAAACCGAAGAATCGCTAGTGGTATATCGTTGTCTGTACGGTGAGTATGGCGTGTGGGTGCGTCCGCTTGCCATGTTCGCTGAAACGGTCACGGTTGATGGTAAAGAGATACCTCGATTTGAATTGATTAAACTATTGAATGATTAATACTTAGCCAATGATTTAGATTGAATTTAGCGCAAAAAAACGACCCGTTGAGGTCGTTTTTTTTGTGCATTATTAAAAATCCATCATTAAGCGTTCAGAAATTCTTTCAATACTTTATAAAATGCCACAGGTGCATCCATCGGCACGGCATGTCCTGATGTTGGCAAAATAATACTGTGCGCATTGGGCAGCAGAGTGGTCAAACGCTGTTGCCATTCTGCATTATATAACTGCGAGCGCGCACCAATTAGTAAGGTAGTCGGAATATTGACCGTTGGCAAAACCTCGCGGTAATCGTAGGGCAGCGCAACATAAGCAGATAGGCAACGCAGTTTGTGTTGCCAAGTCGCGTGCTCCATCAATGAGATTTTGTGCGGTGCCCGATAGCTGAGGGCTTTTACCAATAATTGCGAAGGTTTGCGACTGACAGAGAGCAGAGAAAAAGAGCGTTCCATGTCTAATAAATTTACTTTTAATCGATAGGGCAGGTGACGGAAGTCGACCACTTGCTCGGCTTGTAAATAAGGAGCAGTGTCAGTAATTAACTGTGTAAATTGCGCAAACAATTCGGTTTGTCGTGTACCGAATACACCGCCACCTTGCCAGTCTGGCTGATTATGAATAATCGGTGCTTGATCAATGTTCAGATAGTGACTGACGCGCTGAGTACCAAAGCGCTGAAAATATGCCCACATGACCAATGCTCCCATCGATATCGCGGCAACAGGAAAAGCCTCAAAGCCAGTTTCTTTGCTCACGTACTCAAACACATCTTGGGTATCTTGTGCATATTGCTCAATAAAATCAAACGTTGGCAACGTTAGGTCACTGGCCAAACCAAAACCTCTAAAATGCGGCAAGTAAAAGCAGTAGTGCTGAATTAGCGGTAAAATAAATGGTAGAAATTGCCGCGCATCCATACCAAAAGCGTGCATTAATAGGACAGGTTTACCTTTGCCGATGACAGAGACGGGCAGCAACGTTCCATCAGCTGTTTGGACAGTAATGGTCTTTAGCTGGTAAGGAGTAGGAAAGGGTATGAGGTCTTTTTTCATAGAGTGATATCTCTTTGATTTTTCAAGCTGTCTCGGTCAATTTAGCTAAGAAAGTATTGCGGTAGAGTACACCGCTACAAAATAGTTATACCGCGAATAAAAGACTGCTATATTAAAGCTGTCACCTGACAATAGCATAGAATTTGGCTAAGGGTAAAAGTCAACAGTCAGACTATACTAGTGCTATGTAGGGGCTAGAAATTATCGTTGAGGATCCAAGTGCATGAGTAGATCAACATTGCCATTACTCGATAGTAGCCTATACCCACAAGTATGGCAGCAGCAGACATTTACCAGTCCGCAAGCGCTTTTGCTATCGATGTTGTCTGCTACTTTGAGTAGAGAGGTCACAATTGATGCTAGTACTTTTACCAAGCAGTTATTGGCAGACGATGTTTATCAAGAATGGATTAATACCACAGTATTTGGGCGTTATCTTCATCGTAACTTTACCGTATTTTATCAGCAGACAGAAGACAGTTTTAATACAGATATGCCTGCATTGTTCCGACAAGAATTAATACGGCATGCGCAGTATTTACCGCTCAATCAGGTATTGTTTTTTGCAGGAGATATGCTCAAAAATGTACGACAGACAAAGACGTTAACCACGACGGTGAATCCGGCAACGGCAATAATAAATGCTCAGAAAATGACTCAGAATCTGTCCAAAAAGCTGAAATTGAATAATTCAAGGTTAATCATTAATCAGATAACCATCACTGGTAAGCAAGTATTAGGGTTTGCGATACGTCATAATAAACGTACTAGCGAACGTCTGCGTAACGAAGTATTGATTATGGACTTTCAGGATTTGCGCTTGGTCAATGAGCAAGCTATTGAAGACATAAAAAAAAGCAATATAGATGACTCTATATTGCTTCGGTCTTATGAGGTGCGCTAACAAGGTTAGTGTTGATAAGTGATATATCGATAATCAATATCGATACTA
This sequence comes from Psychrobacter sp. Ps2, assembly GCF_022129405.1. Lineage (NCBI taxonomy): Bacteria > Pseudomonadati > Pseudomonadota > Gammaproteobacteria > Moraxellales > Moraxellaceae > Psychrobacter > Psychrobacter sp. Ps2. The sequence goes on from NZ_JADQAM010000045.1 coordinate 67,489, forward strand.
AAACTAGCCGAGCAGTTAATATTAGTTTTGCTTGGCAATCGTCAATCCATTATAGGTCTGGGCGACTGGCATTACTTCTAGACGGTTAACGTTGATATGAGCAGGTGACTCAATTAGCCATAACAAAATATCACCGATATCTTCACCTGTCATGGTTTTAAAGCCGTCATAAACCTTGGCCGCTTTGTTATCGTCGCCGTGATAGCGCACGTTTGAAAACTCAGTGCCAGCCACATTGCCAGGTTCAAGGTTGGTCACGCGTACTTGGGTGCCAATCAGATCCGCTCGCAAGTTTAAGCTGAACTGTTTTACAAACGCTTTAGTTGCGCCGTAAACATTGCCACCAAAGTAAGGCCAGCTACCAGCAATTGAACCGACATTGATGATATAACCGCTATCGCGAGCGACCATCGCTGGCAAGACCGCATGGGTCAACGCCATCAAGCCTTTAATGTTGGTATCAGTCATACGCATCCAGTCATCTAGACTGGCCTTGTGAGCAGGCTCTGTACCCAGTGCCAATCCTGCATTATTGACCAAGACATCGATTTGTTTAAAATCATCAGGCAAGTCAGCAATGATTTGCGGAATAGAAGCTGTATCACTTACATCCATAACCACGGGTAAAAAAGCCTCACCTAAAGTTTCTGCCAAAGCATTCAGTTTATCAAGGCGTCTGGCGCAACCAACCACGCGATGGCCGTTAGCAACCAAACGTTCTGCCAACGCTTTACCAAAACCCGCGCTCGCTCCTGTAATCAATACGTTCATGATCTATCCTTATTATTGATGTTGTCTGCTATTGCCATAATTTTGATGACGGCTTTATTTACCCTAATGAGACTTATCTATTCGATAACTGCTTACCAAAAATCTTGTCGCCCGCATCACCCAAACCTGGAATGATATAACCATGTTCATCCAAATGACTGTCTAGCGCAGCGGTATAAATGGTCACGTCAGGGTGCGCTTCATTCACCAAACGTACGCCTTCAGGAGCAGCCACGAGTACTAATGCTTTGATATTGGTACAGCCATTTTTCTTGAGCATCTCGATGGTCGCTACCATCGAGCCACCTGTGGCTAGCATTGGGTCAATAATCAGCGCAGGACGTTTGTCCATGTGGCTGACGAACTTTTCAAAGAACGGTACTGGCTGTAACGTTTCTTCATCACGTTGTAGACCGACCACAGAAATCTTAGCGGTAGGGATTAGATCGAGCACACCATCAAGCATGCCAATACCTGCGCGCAAAATCGGTACGATCGTCGCCGTCTTACCGATGATTTGCTCACCAGTAATTTCGCCACACCAGCCTTCCATTGGAAAAGTTTCAATTTCAAAATCACGGCTCGCTTCATAAGCCATCAAGCGCGCAAGCTCTTTGGTCAATGTACGAAATTTATAAGTACTACAGTCTTTTTCGCGCATAAGGCTGAGTTTATGACGGACTAGTGGATGATCGATTACCGTAATTTTTAAATCGCTGTTTAAGTCACTCATAAGTACTCTCTTGGTTTCTTGTCTGATGCTTGCGCAGTTACTGCGGTTGCTATTAGTATAAAAGATACAAACATTTACCGCACTTTAACCATATTCTTAGCTCATAAATAGTAAAGTTGAATCCTTCACAATCAAGCCAATTAACTACTTTACGACAGTGCTTATTTATCGCAATGACAATATTTGCGTTCACAGCTGCCATCAAAGCCTAAGCAATTCAGGCTAAGTAAAATGATATCACGCTATCTTAAGTCAACCGATTGAACCGACTAAGTTTGACTATATAACGTGATTATAAGTGAGGTAGTGTTTAGACTTGCTATGATACCAAAAAAACCGCTTTTCTGATGAAGAATATCATGACTATAAAAACACCAAGCACTCAAAAAACCACTGATACTGAATCGAAATTGTCTGATGACAAAGCCACAGAGCTTGAAACCCATCCTTTTGAACCTATCTTACCGCCCAATGCCACGGTCATGATGATGGGTACTTTTCCACCGACTGCTGATAAATGGGCGATGAGCTTTCATTATCCTAATTTTTATAATGATATGTGGCGAATATATGGTCGAGTGTTTTTTAACGATGCTGACTACTTTAGAATAGGCGATGAAAAACGCTTTGACCCTGAGCGCATTCGAGATTTTATGTTTGAACGTGGCATTGCGTCTTGTCCGACAGTAAAGCAGGCGATCCGTGAGACGGGTAATGCTTCGGATAAAAATCTAACAGTAGTCACACCTGTTGATTTAGAGGTTATCTTGCCGCAAGTGCCGAAGGTAGCGTCATTGTTTACGACAGGAGGTAAGGCGACCGAAGTACTGCTCGGATTACTAGATGAGCCAATTGCTAAATCAAAGCATCCGAAAACCAATCAAAGTATGGATTACCCTTATCAATGGCAGAATGCGAATAATAAAAAAACGGATGTTAATGACTTAACCTTATATAGATTACCGTCAACCTCACGTGCCTATCCATTATCGTTGGATAAGAAAGTCGCGGCTTATAAGGCGTTTTTTGAAAAGATGGGTAAGTTATAAAGTTCAAATAGAGAAATGGTTGCACTAATAGAAGATAAAGCTCAGAGATAGTAAAAAGTATTTATCTAGTAAACCTAAACGTTTTTGATGTTATAAATTATAGTAAATAGCACATCTATAGTCAGTCTTTAAACTTATCGAAATGAATTGAATCATAACCCATTGAAAAAAATACAGATTTATTCATCTACTAAAATAAGATTAAAAACATTAATAAAACGGGTTGACACAAGAGTTAAACCGTCTATAATACGCACCTCATCAAGACGAGCTGGAAGTAGCTAGTGTGTAGATTACACATTAATAACTCAGTTAACTTGTTGAAACAAATTAAAAAAAGAAGTTGACAGACTATTAAAACATGATATGATGGTCAGCTCGCTAAA